>CASEEY010000025.1 GCA_949287055.1 uncultured Collinsella sp. | reverse complement strand
CTCGAGACGGCCTCCAAGCCCATCGGGCCGTCCAATTGCCCCTCTTTTTCGACCGAGAGCCCCCTTTTGAGCGGTGGGAGACCTACATATCTGAACAAATTGTCCAAAAACGAGCGCGCACGAACCGACGCCCGCCAGCGCTCTCGGGAGCGCCGGCGGGCGTCGGCAAGAAAGGCTGTGCAAAGGGGCGTGCCGCGCAGTCAAGCCGGCACTCCGGCGCTGCGTTAGACCTCGGGAAGGACAGCGTCCTCAGGCATCTTGACCGTGCCGTTGATGACGTCCTCGGGGAAGCGGCCATCGAGCTTCATGAGCTCGGCCACGGTGACGAGCTCATAGCCGTCCGCCTTCAGCCCCTTGATGATGTCATCGAGGGCCGCGATGTCCTGCGAGCGATCGCCGCCGCCGTCGTGCATGAGCGCAATGGCGCCGTTGTACGCGCCGGACAGCACCTCGTCGACGATGGCCTGGGCTCCGGGGAGCTGCCAGTCGAGCGTGTCGATGTTCCACAGCACGTTGCAGCTGATCAGGTCTCCGGCACGCGCCCATTCCGCCGAGGTGAACGCACCGTAGGGGGCGCGAATCATCTGCGGGCGCACGCCCGATGCCTCCTCGATCGAATCGAACGCCTTCGTGATCTCGGAGCGCAGCGTGTCGCGGTCGCACTCGGGCAGGTTCTGGTGGGAGTTGGTGTGGCTCGCCATCTCGTGGCCGTCTTCGACCACCGTCGCGCTCGTGGCGCTCGCCTGGGTACCCAGATTGAAGAACGTCGCCTTCACGCCGTTCTTCTTCAGAATCGACAGGATGTCGGGCGAATAGGAGCTGGGGCCGTCGTCAAAGGTAAGGGCGATGTACTTCTTGTCACCCTGCGGCTTGGGGTTCAAGGAGGTCACCACCATGTTCGTAGGCTCCTCGACGACCTCTTTATCCACTGTCTCGCCGGACTGCTCGCCCACCCAGACGGTCTTCTTGCCGTTCTTGCCCCACTGCGAGACGAACTGGATGGCACCTGATCCTTCCATCTCGATGGTGGGCGCAACGTCGACGGTCTTCTCCTCATGCTTCTCCGTCGCATCGCCGCCGTCCTTGACGGAGATGTCGGCGTCCTCGGGCACCGTAAACGTAGCGAGGTCAGCAATGGCGACCGGCTCGCCGTTCACCTGGACGGTGCAGCGGTCGCCGCCCTTCTCGTCGAGCACCTTGCCGCCGACGGACATGAGCTTGCCCGGCTTGACGCCGAAGTAGTCGTTGGCCTGGAGCAGCTCGTCGGCGGTGGAGTTGATGCGCGTGCTGCACGCGGTCCCGTTGACCGTGACGTCGATGTTGCGCCAGAAGAAGCGGTAGCCGATGCCCAGCACCGCAGCCGCGACCAGCACGACCACGACACCGGCAGCGATGAGCGGGGTGCGCGGGTTCGACGCGCGCTTCACCTTGGTCGTGGACGGGCGGCGCGCCGCGGGAGCAACGCCCACGTGCGTCGACGGGGAGGCAGCGGCGCGCTGGCGCGGGGCGGCCTTCGTCGCGCCCGTGGCCTTCTTCCCGAAAGCCGCGGTCTTAGCGCCCGCCGCGGCGGCACTCTTCGCTCCGGTCGCCGCCGTGCGCGCGGAGCGGTAGTGAGGGGCAGGCTGCGCCGCGCCCTTGGCGCGCGGACGCGCGGAACGAGGCGTGGCGGAAGGAGCCCCGGCCCTCCCCTGAGCGGTGTTTTTAGCCTGCTGCTTGCGGTTGTTGTCGTTCATCGTCCTGCCCAGCTTCTATCTCCACGGCACCCGAACGCCCTGCATCGTGCTCGGCGCGCGGTCCTTACCGATCGTTCCTCGCGCCGCATGATGCCAGCCATTTATCTACTCATTGTCTATCCTGCAAAGAAAATAGCCCCATGATTGTAGGCATATTCTGACCCACGGCTACGACTCTTCCGTATCCTCAGCCTTAAGTTGAGGCAATACCGCATCCTCGGGCATCGAGACACGGGAGAGGTCAACCGCCTCGGCGAGCTCCTCGTCGGTTTTGACGAGCTCAGACAGGCTGACGATGCGGTATCCCTCCTCCTGCAGCTGGTCGATGATCTGCGGCAGGGCCTCGACCGTCTGCGCGCCGCACGCATCGTTGTCGGTGAGCAGCACGATGCTGCCGTTGCTCACCGAGCCCACGACCGTCTCGACGACCTGATCGGCACCGGGCAGCAGGTAATCGCCCGAATCGATATTCCACGTGACCACTGCGCTCACCAGATCGGCGGCGTCGGCCCAGTTCTGGTCGGTAAAGGTTCCGTACGGGGGACGCAGCAGGCAGCACGGCTGCCCCGCGGCACTCTCGATGGCCTCGAAGCCCTGGGTGAGCTGGGCGCGCAGGTCATCGGCGGAAAGCTCGCCCAGGTCCGTGTCGCTCCAGGAGTTCGAGCCCACCTCGAATCCCGCATCCACGATCGCCGCGGCAGCCGCCTGAGCGTCAGCGGTCCGATCGCCCTGCAGGAAGAAGGTCGCAGACACGCCCTTCTCCTCCAGGATGTCGATGATCTGCGCGGTGTAGGAGCTCGGCCCCTCGTCAAAGGTGAGGGCGACATAGGTCCCCTCGTCGGGCGAGACGGAGCGGGCGCGCACGACGCAGTTTTGGACCTCCTGCACCACACCGCGGTCCTGCGTCTTGCCCGACACCTTGCCGGTCCACACCTCGGAACGGCCGGGGATGCCCCAGGTCTCCACGTAGCGGATCGCGCCGCTGCCCTTCACCTCGAGCGTGGGCTGGATGGCCGTCGCCTCGATGTCATGCTCCTCGTAGCGGTCGCGGCCGGCGCCGATCTCGAGCTCCTCCCCTCCCTCGAGGGTCGTGGTCGCAAGGTCGGCGTTGTCGATCTGTCGGCCGTTGAGCTTGACGGAGTAGCGCTCGCCGGCGCGCTTCTCGAGCACGCTGTCGTCCACGGCGAGCAGGTCACCGGCACGCACGTCGATGCCCTGGTCCTCGATGAGCTGCTCGATGGACGAGCCGATGCGCACCGATGCGTCCGCGCCGTTGAGGGTTATCCCCACGCTGCGGTTGAGGTACCAGATGATGCTTGCCACGAACAGCAGGGCCGCGCACCCCACGGCGATGTACACGTAGGGACGGCGCGAATCGCGGCGACGGGGACTGAACGACGAGCGGCGGCTGCGCCCGAACCCCTGGGTGTGATGAAGATACTGGGCGCCGGGACGCTTGGCGGTCCGGCGATGGGCGGCGGGCAGCTTGTCGGATGCACCGCGCCGCTTATGCGGGCGTTTGCCCTTGGTGGAATAGGAGGTGGTGTAGTTAGGCAATGGTTCTCCCTAGTCCGAGCTCTAGAAAAGACTCTACCACATGACCCGGGCAGCACAGCGACGCTTGGGTGCACGGTACCTCGTGTTCACCGAGCGAGGCAAAGCGGTGCCGAGCCGCTCCATCGGGCGCCGGGGCGTGAGTCGGTGTGCGGATGCACGGGAGAATGGCTGCCAGCCACCCCCCTCGGGCGCCGCAGCCGCCCCGTCGGGCGCCGAGGCGTGAGGTCAGGCGCCCGACGACCGCGAAATCCCATCCACGGGAAGCTGGCGGCGAAGCCCCGTTTCGCCCGCGTTCTGGAGCTCTCGCGTCAGGCCGGCTTCGGCAGCAATAACCCGCGCGCGCAGTCTGCGGCTGTCGTCCGCCGAGAAACGACCGCCGTCCAACGAGAAACCCGCCCGTGCGCAGCCGGCGGGCATGCGCACGGGCGGGTCGTATACCGCAGCCTCGGCAGGTGCCTGCCGGCTACTTCTTTTTCTTCTTTGTAGGGCCGGCTGCCTTGCGATACTCGCTGGCAAACGCCGAGAACATGCCCTTGGTCTTGCCAAGCTGCTTGCCGAGGGCGCGGCTCCCCTTGTCCAGCGCGCGCGAGCCCTTGTCGTCGAGCTTCGCGGCGCCCTTCTTGACCTTCTCGCCGATGACGACGCTCGCCTCCGCCGCCTTGGCGGCAACACCGCCCGTGAGCTTCAGGTTGAGCGTATCGTCGGACACGACCATGGCGCCGTTGCGGTAGCCCACAAGGTAGCTCGCCGGGACCTCGAAGTTGCCCACAAGCGCCGAAGCGGCATCGCCCTCGGTGAGCACGAAGTGCTTCACCTGTCCGGTGCGGCTGTTGAACAGCGCGTCCGCGCAGTATCCGACGCACTCGCCCGACGCGGTGACGGCGTCCATGCCCGTCCAGATGAGGCACTCGTCCAGATTGATACCCAAGCGCTTCGCGGCGGCGTCGTCGAAGTTCTCCTTGCTGTCAGCAACCGCCAAGACGCCCTCGTACACGTCGAGGGCGTCGAGCGCGATGAAGCGGTCGGGCTGCTTGATCATGCCCACCACGTCGGGGAGCTTGACCATGAAGCCCACGACACGCAGGCCATCGGGCGCAAAAACCGGAAAATGGATCTTGCCGAGCCGCTTGGGGTCGCGCGGGGTGCCGTCCTTGTTGGTGCGCTTGTCCGCTGCTGGAGCCCGGTAGACCCGCACGCCCTGAATGTCGGCTACGAGCATCTACGCCTCGGGAGCGGGCTCGGGGTCAGCGACAGGCGCGGCGTCGTCGGCCACGGACTCCACGACCACGTCGGCCGCAGGGGTCACGTTGCCGCCGGCGATGGCGTCGTTCAGCTGCTCGCGGAGCTGGTCCATGCGCTCGCGGGCCAGATCGACCTTGGCGCGCAGCTCGTCGGTCTTGGCGTCGACCATGGGGCCGAAGTCCGTCGCGGCGGCGCGGGCCTGGTCAACGCCCTGCTCGTAGATGTCGCGGGCGTTATCCCACGCGTCGTTGGCCATATCAGCGGCCATGGCGCGGGTCTCGGCTCCCGAGCGAGGAGCCATCAGGATGCCGGCGATCGTACCGGCAGCGGCGCCGATCACGGCACCTGCGACAAAACTGAATCCCTTACCCATGTTGCTCCTCCCATAGTAGAGTCAACGTTCAATGGAAACCTCATTATACCCGCGCGGGGCACGCCGCGACGCGAGCACGCGCCATCGGCGCTATCGGTATCGCGCGCCGCATCTGAGCTGCGCCATAAACCAGCACCCGCCCGGGATGCCGCGCGATTGCGCGCCGTATGCCTACTCGGCAGGCTCCTCGCCTGCGTCCTGTGCGTCCGCGGCGGCACCGCCGAATACCGGCTCGATATCGGCCACGCGCTTGGCGGGCGCGGCCCCCATCTTGGGGCGAATCCGGAAGCGATCCGCAAAGCGACGGCGCGGTTCGGGCTCGTCCTCGTCCTGCGCGGCGCCCACAGTCTCGGTCTCGATGGGGCCCTCGTCGACGGGCGCCGGCTCCTCGGCGACCTCGTCGGTCACAGGAGCGCCCTCGGCGGCCTCGGGCTCGCCCTCCGCCGCGCCCTCGTCCTCTCCGCGCAGGCTCAGCGCGAGCTTGCGCAGGGCGGCAACCGTGCCGGCAAAGTCCGGTGCGGGCGCCTCGGGGTGCAGGAAGGCCCAGTCCATCATGAAGGTCGCGCTCGACAGCGAACCGACGGTCAGCGCGTCATCCGGGCAGGAAAGCTCGATGTCAAACAGGCGCTCGTCGCCGACGACCGGGCGCGTGCGGCCGCATGAGACCTGGCCGGCAAGACCCGTCTCGTTCATGATCTCGACCGTCACGTGCTCGAGCAGGTGCGCGAGCTCGGTGTCACCCATGCACTCCTGGAACTCGCTACCCGCATCGCCCAGGCACAGGTGCTTGGCGATGGCCGGCGCGAGGTAGTACACGCGCGCGGTCGCCTCGATGTTCTCGGAGGTCCGCAACGGCATGCCGGGGCTGACCAGCACGCGCGCGCGGAGCGACTCCTTGCCCACCGTGATCTTCAAGATGTTGAACAGCTGCGCCATGGTTATCCGCCTTACCTATCGAATCCGGCGCGCGCCTCGCAGGCGAAGCGAAAGGCTACGCGTCCTTGTTGCCCTCGTCGTGCTGCTCTTCCTCGCCCTCGGCGCGGCCGCGCAGCTCCTCGGGGTCGGGGCCGGTCACGCGGATGAGCGAGATGCGCTGACCGCGCATGGACTGCACCTTGAACTTGTACCCGTCCTGCTCGAACACCTCACCGATGTCGGGCACCGAACCGCACAGGTCCAAAATCCAGCCGGCAACGGTCTCGTAGTCGTCGCTCTCCTCGATGGGCCAGCCGAGCTCGATGGCATCGTCGCACGAGAAGCGCCCGTCCACCAGCCACTCGCGACGCGAGAGGCGGGTGAGGTACTTGTTGTCGGGATCGAACTCGTCCTCGATCTCGCCCACGAACTCCTCGACGATGTCCTCGATAGTGATGATACCAGCCGTGCCGCCGTATTCGTCCACCACGACGACCATCTGCTCGTGCGCGGTCTGCATCTCGGAGAGCAGCGGCAGGATGTCCTTGGTATCCGGCACGAAGGACGCATCGCGCACCAGCGAACCGACCTTCATGGTGCCGTTGCCCTCAAGCACCGGCTCAATCAGGTCCTTGATGTGGGCGACGCCCACGATGCAGTCCTGATCCTCGCGGTAGATGGGCACGCGCGAGTATCCGGTGTCGCGCATGACGGAAAGCACCGTGGCGATGTCGTCGGTGTCCTCGCACATGGTCACGTCCACGCGCGGCACCATGACCTCGCGCGCGACGGCGTCACCCAGGTCGAAGACTTCGTGGATGATGCGCTTCTCCTCGTCGAGCAGGGTGTCCTGCTCGCTGATCATGTACTTGATCTCCTCCTCGGAGACGTTCTGACGGTCGTCGGCGCTCTTGATGCCGAGCAGCTTGGACAGGCCGTTGGCCGAGGCCTGCGTGAGCCACACGAGCGGCTTGGCGATCTTGCGGAAAGCGCTGATGGGGCCGGCGACGGACTTGGCCATGCCCTCGGCGTCGGACAGGCCGATGCGCTTGGGGATGAGCTCGCCGATGACGATGGACAAGTAGGACACGATCAGCGTGATGATGATCGGCGAGGCAATGGGCGCCGCCGCGGTGAGCGGGGCGAGACCGAACGACTCGAGCCACGTTGACAGCGGGTCGGACAGCGTGTTGGACGAGACGGTCGCCGAGAAGAAGCCCACGAGCGTGATGGCGACCTGGATGGTGGCCAAAAAGTCGGTGGAGTCGGTCGACAGCTCGAGCGCCTTCGCGGCGCGGCGGTCGCCCTCCTCGGCATCGTGCTCGAGGCTGGCGCGCTTGGCGGTGGTGAGCGCCATCTCGGACATGGAGAAGTAGCCGTTCAGGATGGTCAGAAGCAGGGTGGCAATGATGGAAATCGCAATGCCCATGTTGGTAGATCGAACCTCCGAAATCGAGTGGTAAACAGCGGGTGAGCCGAACGGCGCGCCGTCGGGCGACATGGCTTAGATCACGAAAAGGATCACCACCATGAAGATGAAGACGCTTCCGGCAAGCACCCACAGGTGCCAGACGCTGTGCATGTAGCGGATCTTCTTCATAAGGTAGAAGGCGCAGCCGACGGTGTAGCACAGGCCGCCGACCACGAGCAATGCCAAGGCGAGGGGCTCGAGCGCCGCCACGAGCTGCGGCAGGCGAAACACGACGAGCCATCCCATGATGAGGTAGATAAGGATGGTGACCCAGCGCGGCTGGCGCTGGCGGCCGATGATCTCGAAGGAGATGCCGGCGATGGTGAGCGTCCAGATGACCACGAACATGACGATGCCGCCGTAGGGCTCGAGCGTAATGAGCAGAAACGGCGTGTAGGAACCCGCGATAAGCAGGTAGATGCAGCTGTGGTCGATGATGCGGAAGACGCGCTTCGCGGCCGGCACCTGGATGGCGTGGTAGAGCGTGGAGGCCAGGTACTCGAGGATGATGGAGACGCCGAACACGATGGCCGACGCCATGTACGCGGGCTGCGCGCCGTCGAGCGCCGCCTTGACGATCAGCAGCACCAAGCCGGCGATGCCGAGCAGCACGCCGATGCCATGGGTGATTGAGTTCGCGATCTCCTCGCCCACCGTGTAGTGCGGGGGCTCCTTCTCGGCGGAGCGCTTGTCATGCGCGGGGCGCGGGTACTTGGGGCACGACCGACGGCGCTTGGGACACGTCGCGCAAACGTCGGCCTCCGAAGAAGCGGGGAGGGATTCGTCAGATTGGGGCACCGGGGCGGCCTGAGCGTCCGGCCCCGTGGTACTTCGCGATGTGGAACTGTCGCCTGATGCGGACATGTTGCTGAGCGATCCTCCAAATATAGACTGCTCAAAATCATAGCAGAATCGCCCGAACCCGCTAGCGACAAGATGGTGCCGGGTACAAACTTGACGAGCTTGTCGTGTCCAGGCAGGATGCGCGCGAGGTCGAAGCTCGCAAAATTAGTCGAAACTTGCAAAAATAGTCGAAACTCGCAAAAATAGTCGAAACTCGCAAAAGATGATAGGGGCGCACTATGGAAGCAACCAATCCCTTCACCCCGACATTCGGCATGGTTCCTCCCTTTATGGCAGGGCGGAACGGCCTTCTTGAAGAGATGTCGAAGGCGTTCCGAGACGGCCCGGGCAACCCGAATCTCTCGACTATCCTTGTTGGCGCACGCGGAACGGGCAAAACCGCGCTGCTTTCCTGCATAGCTGACGAGGCGCGTTCCCAAGGCTGGATCGGTGTCGACACCGTCGCCTCCACCGGAATGCTCGAGGACATTCTGCAGCAGGCCGGCAAGGCGGCCGCGCACCTGGTCGATCCCGCTCCTGTGCGCAGGCTATCGGCCATCGGAATCGGACAGATCCTCAATCTTGAATGGGTATTCGCTCAACCTGAGAGTGCCAATTGGCGGACCCGAATCGAAGCTCTTCTTGAACGAATCGAAGAGCACGGCGCCGGCCTGCTTGTCACCGTGGACGAAGTGCGCGTCGAAATCGAAGAGATGATTCAGCTTGCGTCGGTGTATCAGCTGCTCATCCGCAACGGGCATCGAATCTCTCTCGTCATGGCAGGACTCCCCATGCAGGTGACCGACCTTATCGACGACAACCGTGTATCGTTCCTGCGTCGAGCCCGTCAGCAACATCTGGGGCGCATCGGCGAACGCGAGATCAGACAAGCATATCTGCAAACCGTGCAAAGCGTGGGGAAGGATATCGAGAGCGCCGCGCTCGACGAGGTGACGCGCGCCGCAGACGGCTTTGCCTATATGATGCAGCTCGTCGGTTACTTCACCTGGGAAGCGAGCGAGAACAAACCTCGCATCAACATCCACCACGCACAGCAAGGAATCGAGGCAGCGCGCGAGGATTTCAAGCGTGGCGTGCTCGAAGCAACGTACCGCGAGATGTCTGCCGGCGACCGGGCGTTCGCGCGCGCCATGTGCCCCGATGAGCATGGAAGCCGTCTTGCGCAGGTTGCGCAGCGCATGAACAAGACCACGAGCTACGCTTCAACCTATAAACGTCGCCTGTCCAAAGCGGGCATCATTGGAGACCGACCGGGCGGAACGTTTGATTTCGACGTGCCCTTGCTCCGTCAGTATCTGCTCGAAAACCCGGAGTAGCGAGGCAGCTTTCGAGTACCTGTCCTTGCACGCAAGACGAGATTGCCCGCTTGGGCGATTGCCCGATAGCGCAGGGGCGACCCCGCTGGATGCAGGATCGCCCCGTCGAACATCTCTTGGCGACAGGCTTGTACCTGGCGCCATCTTGTCGCCCTCTTATCGCCCTCGGGGTTTATTTCATGGTGATGAGCTCGTAGTGGCTCGTACCCAGACCGATCTTCTCGGCGTGCTCGATCATCGAGCGCCAGTTGGTGTCCGGGTGCGTCATGTTGAAGTGATCGTGCTCGCAGCGCTCGGGAACGCCGCCTTCCGCCTCCAGCTTGGCGCGCATGTCGGTGAGCTCGGTGTTGGGCAGCGCCGGCGCGGCAAGCGCCATGTCGATCGCAGCCTGGTCGATGGCGACCGGGTCAAAGCTCGCGAACATGCCCAGGTCGGGCACGATGGGCGTGTCGTTTTCGGCATGGCAGTCGCAGTTGGGCGAGATGTCCATGGCGATGGAGATATGGAAGTTGGGGCGATCCTGCACCACGGCCTGCGTGTACTCCGCGATCTTGTAGTTGAGGACGTCGACAGCCTGATCGTAATCGGGCTCGATGGCATCCTGGTTGCAGGCGCCGATGCAGCGCCCGCAACCCACGCAACGATCGTGGTCGATGTGCGCCACGGGCACGGTCACGGTCTTGCCGCTCGCAAGCTCGCGCTCGCGGGTCGTCTCAAAGCTGATAGCGCCGTGTGCGCAGATGCGCTCGCAGGCGCGGCAGCCGATGCACTCCTCGGCGTGGACGCTCGGCTTGCCGGCCGAATGCTGCTCCATCTTGCCGGCACGCGAGCCGCCGCCCATGCCCAGGTTCTTCATGGCGCCGCCAAAACCGGCCTGCTCATGACCCTTGAAGTGCGTGAGTGAGATGACGATGTCGGCGTCCATGAGAGCGTGGCCGATCTTGGCCTCCTTCACGTACTCGCCGTTCTTGACCGGCACGAGCGTCTCATCGGTGCCCTTGAGGCCGTCGGCGATGATCACCTGGCAGCCGGTCGCATACGGGGTGAAGCCGTTTTGGTACGCGCAGTCGATGTGCTCGAGCGCATTTTTGCGGCTGCCCACGTACAGCGTGTTGCAGTCGGTGAGGAAAGGCTTGCCGCCCAGCTCCTTGACCACATCGGCGACGGCGCGCGCGTAGTTGGGGCGCAGGAAGCTCAGGTTGCCCAGCTCACCGAAGTGAATCTTGATGGCGACGAACTTGTTCTCGAAATCGATCTGGTCGATGCCCGCGCGACGGATCAGGCGCTTCAGCTTGTCGAGCTGGCTCTCGCGACCATGGCTGCGCAGGTCACAGAAGTACACCTTGGCGGGCTCGGTAATCTCGGACATGACGTATCCCCTCTCTCTTGAAATACGCATCGATTGTAATGGGTCAGTTGGGGACGTGTTCCGCCCAACCCGTCAGTCCGCTTACAGCTCCCCGGCCTCGAAGGCGGCGAGGGCCTCCTGCAGCATGGGACCGTCCGCGCGGCAGGGCTCGGAGCCGCTCTTGCGCAGCATACGCGTCTCGTGCCCCTTGCCGGTCACGATCACCACGGCCGGACGCGTCGTCTCGCGCACGCAGGTGCGGATGGCCTCCTCGCGGTCGAGCACGATCTGCCAGGCATGGTTGCCCTGCTCCTCAACAAAATGGGCGATCGTGTCGCAGATGTCCGCCGGATCCTCGGGACCCGGGTCGTCCTCGGTGATCACGATGCGATCGGCAAACTTGCCCGCCGCGATGCCCATGGTCTTGCGGCGATCGACGCCCTTGCCGCCCGTCGCGCCGAACACGACGGCGAGCTCGCGGTCGGGATAGTTCTCGTGCAGGTCGCGCAGCATGGTCTCGAGGCTCATGCCGTTGTGAGCGAAGTCCACCACGCCCACGATGCGACCGCTCTCGGTGGAATAGAGCTCCATGCGCCCGGGCACCCGCAGGCGCTCGAACCCGTGGACGATGGCCTCGCGCTCGATGCTGAGGGCTTCGGCGCACGCGATGGCGCCGAGCGCGTTGGAGATGTTGAACTTGACCGGCGTGGCCACCAGCACGTCGTCGGTGAAGCGCGGCGTGCGCACGCGGGCCACGATGCCGCGATCGGTATGGGTGAGCTGCTCGGCATAGACGTCGGCGTGCTCGTCCTCCAGCGAGTAGGTCACGACGCGCTCGCAGGCCTGCGCCGCATCGAGCACGCGGTCCACATGGTCCATGTCGAGGTTGACCACCGCCGCACGGCTCTGCGCGAACAGCTTCAACTTGCTGCTGAAGTAATCCTCGAACGTCGGATGCTCAATCGGCGAGATGTGGTCCTCACCGATGTTGGTGAACGCTCCCACCGCGAACTCCACGCAGGCGGTGCGATCGTACTTGAGCGCCTGGCTCGAAGCCTCCATGACCACGTGCTCGATGCCGCTCTCCACGGCGTCGGCGAGCTGGCGCTCAAGCTGGAAGGCCTCGGGCGTCGTGAGCTTGGAGATCCCGGCGTCGACGCCGTCGTCGAACTCGATGCTCGAGAACAGGCCGGCGGTATGGCGCCCACAGCGGCGGGCGTGCTCATCCAGCACGCTCTTGAGGTAGTAGGCGCTCGTGGTCTTGCCCTTGGTGCCCGTGAAGGCGCACACCTGCACGCGGCCGGACGGATGCCTGTAGGCGGTGTCGGCCAGCACGGCGAGCGTCAGGCGGATGTTGTCGACCAGCAGGCAGGGCACGTCAACGTCGTAGTCGGTCTCGGAGACATAGGCGACCGCGCCGGCTTCGATGGCGCCCACGAGGTAATCGCGTTTGAAGGCGGCTCCCTTGCAGACAAACAGCGTCCCCGGGACGGCGGCGCGCGAGTCGTCCGTCGCGAAAGCGATCTGGATGTCGTCGGCGTCCTGCGGCGCGCAGCGCAGCACGCCGGCGGCCTCGAGCACCTCAATGTAATGGGAAAGCGGATAGGTCATCTGAACGGCCTGCGGCATAAGACGGTCCCCTCGCTCAGCGCACGTGACGCACGGTTTCTACCACAATGGATTACGTTGGACATTATGCGCACTCAGGCGCAGCGGTCAGCGGGCGGGCAGCAAGAACATGAAAAATGAGCAGGACGCCAGCGCTGGCCCAACAGGAGGAGCCGCTCGCCCCATAGCAGGGGGTCGGCTATGGCAGTGCGATGCCATAGCGTATGGGCTGATGCCCCTTATGATGTGCCGTAATGGTGAGGTTTCATGCTCATGGTATTCTTAGTCTGTATGTTTGTCGGATGAAAGGCACTTTATGCCTTATTCACACCCAAGCCTGTCGATCCGTCGCCTGTTTGCCGCAATTGTCGCCTGCGCGCTCGTCGTCGTGAGCGTCGCGTTGGCAGGCTGCTCGTCGTCTGCCGACGACCAGAGCTCGTTTGCCCTGGTCGAAGAGGGCAAGCTCACCGTTGCGAGCGACCTTGCCACCCCGCCGTTCGAGTACACCACCGATGACGGCCAGCCGCAGGGCTTCACCTACGAGCTCATGGGCATGATCGCCGAGGAGCTCGGCCTCGAGCTCAACTACCTGCCCGCGCAGAAATTTGACAGCATCATCCCCATGACCAAACAGGCGGTTAAGACCGACGTCGGTGCCTGCAACATCACCATCAACGACGAGCGCCTGGAGGAGGTCGACTTCACCGACCCCTACATGGACTCCAACCAGGGTATCGCCACCGTCAAGGGCGGCGGCTACGACACCGTCGAGTCGCTCAACACCGCCGGCGTGCGCATCGCCGTCCAGTCGGGCACCACGTCCGAGCAGTGGGCCATCGAGCACCTGCCCAACGCCCAGACCGTCAACTTTGACGACTGGACCGCCGCTTTCACCGCCGTCATGAGCGACCAGTGCCAGGGCGTCGTGTGCGACCTGCCCGTCGAGCAGTGGATGGTCTCCAACTCGTTCACGAGCATGCAGATCATCGAGGAGGTCCCCACCGGCGAGCAGTTCGGCATCGCCGTGAGCAAGGACAACCCCGAGCTGACCGCTGCCATCAACGAGGCGCTCGCGGCCATCCGCGCCGACGGCCGCTACGCCGAGCTGTACGAGACGTGGTTCGGCGTGCCCCCGACGAGCTCCGGCGACACCACGGACACCGAGGCGAGCTCCGGCGACGCCGCCACCGAGACGCCGGCGACCCTTGCCGTCACCACGGCGAGCGCGCAGTCCAACGAGGACGGCGGGACGGCCGTGCTCGGCGGTATCGCCACGCGCCTGACCTGGGAGGCCGTCGTCGGAACCGAGGGCTCCGTCACCCAGCTTGCGCTCACGCTGCCCGAAGGCGGCTCCTTCGAGGACTCGGGCGCCACGGTCTACGCCGTCGATGGGCTCGACCGCACCGAGCTTGCCGCCGAATCGCACCTTGACGACTCCGCGCTTGTCATCGACCTCGCCGAGCCCGCGCCCGCAGGCACCCAGCTCACCGTCGAGGTCGACGGCGTGCTGTTCCCCAGCCAGGCGGGAGCCTACGCCGTGGGCGGCACCTATACCACTGACGACGGCGCTTCGCACGAGCTTCCCGCGAGCCCCACGATCGCCGTCTCCGAGAGCACGTTCGTGCAGACGGCCGTCCAATGGCTCGACGCCCAGCCGTGGGTTCAGGCGTGGAACGCCAACCCGTTCTTGGGCATGTTCTTCCGCCCGCAGTACATCGTGACCTCCATCGCGTCGCTGTTCCAGGGCTGGGGCGCCGCTCTGCTCGTCACCGTCATCGGCTTCCCGCTTGCCGTCCCGCTGGCGCTCGTGATCACCTTCATGAAGATCAGCCGCTACAAGCCGCTGCGCGCCATCGCCATCACCTATATCAACGTTCTGCGCGGCACGCCGCTGTTCCTGCAGATCTACATCGCCTTCTTCGGCTTCCCCATGATCGGGCTCAACCTGCCCAACCTGCCGCTCGGCATCGGCGTGCTCGCCATCAACTGCTCGGCCTACCTCGCCGAGATCTTCCGCGCGGGTATCCAGTCCATCCCGCGAGGCCAGTTTGAGGCCGCCCGCTCGCAGGGCTTCGGCTTCATGAGCACCATGACGCTCATCATCCTGCCGCAGACGTTCCGCCGCGTGATCCCCACCATGACCAGCGAGCTTGTCATGCTCTATAAGGACACCTCGCTGCTGTCGAGCGTGGGCGTCATGGAGCTGATGATGTTCTCCAAGAACCTCACCGCCACGACGGGCAACATCACGCCCTACATCGTGGCCGCCCTCTACTACCTGGTCGTGACCATCCCGCTGATCCACGTCATCACCAACGTGGAGAAGAAGATGGCCGCCGACGAGGGTCGCCGCTAACCCGAGCCATAGGAGTCAACGGAGGCGGGGCTGCCTGTCGGCTCCGTCGCATAACTGACACGAAAGCGCCCGTCGACCTGCGAGGTCGGCGGGCGCTTTGCCATCGCGTAGCGTTTGAGGTTTCTGAGGCCGTCGCGTTACTCAGACGCCTTCGGCTCGGCAGCGGGCGCTGCGGGTGCTGCGGGCGCCTCGGCGGGCGCTGCAGCGGCGTCCCCCGCGCCTTCGGCAGCGGCCTTGGCGGCCTTCTTGGCAGCCGCGGCCTTGCGGGCGGCCTCGACGCGGGCCTGCTGCTCGGGCGTGAGCTCACGCTTGGGCTTGGCAGCACCAGCGCCAGCCCCGGCCCCGGCGGCGCCGGCCGCCTTCGCAGCGGGCTTGGCCGGCATATCGCGGTGCTCGGTTACCGTGTGGAGCTCCGTTGTGGGCTCGGTGTTGAACACGTCCATGCTCAGGCAGTGCTTCGGGCACTCGTGCACGCACGAGGAGCACTGGATGCAGCGATACGGATCGATCGTCCAGTCGCCCGCCTTGCGGTCAACGGTGATCGCGTCGGCCGGGCACACGCGGGCGCACATGCCGCACATGATGCAGTTCTCGACGTCGTTGACCACGTGGCCGCGCATATGGGGGAACAGCCCGGGGATGTCGCGCTTCTCGTACGGATAGCGCACCGTTGCGGGCTTTTTGAACAGCGACCCGAGCGTCATCTTGGCAAGGTTAAAAGATCCCATACGTCGCCTACCTTTCCGTGCAGCTGATGCACGGGTCGATCGTCAGGATGATCATGGGCACGTCGGCGAGGTCGACGCCCTGCAGCGCGCGCACCATGCCGGCGAGGTTCTGCGAGGTCGGGGTGCGCAGGCGGAAGCGGTCCAGGAACTTGGTGCCGTTGCCGCGCACATAGTAGAACGCCTCGCCGCGGGGCTGCTCGATGAGCACGTGGGCGCGACTGTTCTCGGGCGGCAGCACCTTGGGGCCGGGCTTGCCGCCGATGCCGTCGTGCGGAATCTTGGCGACGAGCTCCTTGATGATGTCGATGGCCTGGTAGACCTCCTCGCAGCGCACCTTGCAGCGGGCGTAGCAGTCGCCCTCGGTGGAGATGATGGGCTGGAAGTGCTCCAGGTCGCCATAGGCGCCGAAACCGGTCGAGCGCATGTCGTGCTCGATGCCCGAGCCCTTGGCAAACGGGCCGACCATCGACAGCTCGAGGGCGTCCTCAAACGAGATGTAGCCCACGCCGCACAGACGGCTGCGCACAGAGCTGTCGTTCAGCATGGTGTCGACGATGATCTTGTACTCGCGGCGCAGGCCGTCGAGCTCGTCGCACACCTCGCGCAGCATCGCGTCGTCGATGTCGTGCGCCATGCCGCCGACGATGCAGATGGACAGGATGATGCGGCCGCCGCAGGTCTTCTGGAAGATATCCAGGATGGTCTCGCGCAGGCGCCAGCAGTGGTTGAACAGACTCTCGAAGCCGAAGCCGTCGGCGAGCAGGCCCAGCCACAGCAGGTGCGAGTGGATGCGCGAAAGCTCCTCGAGAATGGCGCGCAGGTAGTCGACGCGACGCGGCACCTCGATGCCCAGCAGCTTCTCGGTCGCCGCGGCGTAGCCGTAGCCATGGCCGAAGCTGCAGATACCGCAGACGCGCTCGGCGACGTAGACGAACTGGTTGTAGTCGCGCTTCTGGACGAGCTTCTCCAGGCCGCGGTGGACAAAGCCGATCTGCGGGATGGCCTCGACCACGCGCTCGTCCTCGACCACGAGGTCCAGGTGAACCGGCTCGGGCAGCACCGGGTGCTGCGGGCCGAACGGAATGACGGAACGTGTCGCCATGCTACTCCCCTTCCTTGGCGTCGGCTGCCGGCTCGGCAGGGGCCGGCTCGGCAGCAGCCTTCGCGGCGTCGCGGGCGGCCTTGGCCTCGAGCGCCGCGCGAACCTTGGCGGCCTTCTCGGGATCCATGTTCGCGAGCTTCTCCTCCATCTTGACCGCACGCTCCTCGGCGCTCGGCTTGTCGGCCTGCGCAGCAGCGGGAGCCATCTCGTTCACGGCCGCAACGGCAGCGGCGTCGGCGGTGGCGCGGTCCTCGGTGAGGGCGCGCTCGGCGCTTTTGGCCTCAGCGGCCTCACGGGCGGCCTTGGCCTCCTTGGCGGCCTTCGCGGCGCGCGCCTTGGCGGCCTTCTCGCGCTCGGCCTTCATCTCGGGCGTGATGACCGTCATGGGCGAGGTCTCGGCAAGGCTGAAGAAGTGCCCGCCGAAGTCGAGCTTCATGTTGATGAAGTTCACGCCGAACAGGTCGTGGGCCTCGTTCTCATAGGAAAACGCCGCAAAGTACAGGCCCTGGATCGAGGGCACCTCGGCGCCTTCGGGCACGCTCACGCACAGGTTGAGCGCGTTGTCGCGCGTCTCGTCGTAGAAGGTGTACACCAGGTCGATCCCGCCCTCGGGAAACTCGGCGCACAGCTGAACGAAGCGCATGCCCTCATGCTTTAAGCTCTGCACGCGCTGCAGCAGCTCGATCAAGGGCACGTCGACGAACTCGGTCGTATACATCTAGTCCTCCCTCGCCTTCATGGCCTTGAGACGGGCGTTGACGGCCTCGTCGTCCAACAGGTCGGCTGGCTCCTGCAGGGTCTCGCCCGCTGCCAGGCGGCGCGCCTTCTCGTCCAAGATCTCGACGCCCTTGAGCACGGCGTCAATGATGGTCTCGGGGCGCACGGCGCAGCCCGGCGCGTACACGTCCACCGGAATCGCCTTGTCCACGCCGCCGATCACGTTGTAGCAGTCGCGGAACACGCCGCCGGTGCACGCGCAGATGCCGCAGGCCACGACGACCTTGGGCTCGAGCATCTGGCTGTAGATGTGGCGCACCACGCGGATGTTCTGCGCGTTGATGGAGCCGGTCACCAGGAAGATGTCGGCGTGCTTGGGGTTGCCGGTGTTGATGATGCCGAAGCGCTCGATATCGTAGAGCGGCATGAGCGAGTCGAGCACCTCGATGTCGCAGCCGTTGCAGCTCGAGCCGTCATAGTGGATGAGCCACGGCGATTTAGAGTTATAGGCCATATCCCTCGCTCCTTAGATAAACGGCGTGATGAGCACGTAGAACAGGTTGACGACACCCACCACGAGCGCGATGAGCCACGCCAGCTTGAGGCAGTTTTGCCACTTGGTGCGGGCGAAGTTGTTGTCGATCGCGACCTCGAAGAACCACGTGAGCGCCACCACGGCGACGGCGACCACGATGGAGATGGGCGAATCCCAGATGAAGAACATGCCGACCCACATGAGGAACAGCACGCTCTCGCACCAGTGCATGATCTCGATCTTGGCGAGCGTGCGGCCCGTCATCTCGGTCGTGATGCCCTTGAGCAGCTCCTGGTGCGCATGGTGGCTGTAGGACAGGTCAAACGGCGACTTGCGCAGCTTGATGGTGAGGATGAACAGCAGGCCCAGGAAGATGGGGATGAGCGTCACGATGATGGGCTGCTCGAGCGAGAACAGGCGCGCAATGTCAAACGACTGGGTCGCGGTGAAGAAGCCCACCGTCATGATGAGCAGCATGGGCTCGTAGGACATGACCTGCAGGCACTCGCGGTCCGCGCCGGCGTCGGCCCACGGGGAGCGCGAGGAGTACGCGGCGATGATCACGAACAGCGTGGCAAGCGTCACGAGGAACACGCACAAAAGCAGGTTGGAGCCGGAGATGAACATGCCGCCGGCCAGGATGCAGAAGATGAGCGCGCAGGTGACGTAGGTCTCGTCGATGGCGTTGACGCTCGTCTGCTCCTTGGACAGCAGCTTGCGCACGTCGTAGTAGGGCTGCAGCAAGCGCGGACCCACGCGGCCCTGCATGTGGGCGCTCACCTTGCGGTCCAGGCCGTCGAGCAGACAGCCCACGACGGGCGCCGCGATGGCGAAGACCACGCAGCCGGCAGCGATGCCGAGCAGGCCGGGGCCGACCAGCATGACCTCGCGCTCGACGAGGAAGGTGCCGCCGGCGAGCATGTCGACGTGGAAGATGAAGCACGCGGCGAAGGCCATGAGCATGCCGGCGCCGCAGATGATCTGGCCGACGAGGGTGAGCAGATGCTCGGGGAAGACGTCGGCGAGGTACCAGTTGCGCTTGGTGGAGCGCATCGTGCGGCCCATGGAGCCCAGGTAGGTGCGCGAGTCGGCGTCGAGGCACACGCCGGACAGGTACACGTGCTGGCGCGCCTTGGAGAAGCGGCCCCACGGGGTGAGCAGCACGATGGCGATGAACAGCACGATGACGACCATGATGAGCATGTTGTCGAGGTCGATGAGGCGCGGCACCTTGTTGTAGGTGACCTCGAGGTACGGCCCGATCACGAACTGCGAGATGGCGGGCAGCAGGGTGCAGCACAAGACGAGCAGGGCGGAGATGAAGCCGATGGCGGTCCACTCGCTCTTGTGGACGCCGCCCTCGACGTTCTCGGCCTTCTGGGACACGCCGGCGAGCTTGCCGAGCCACTTGGCCCAGAAGAAGAACGTGGCGGCCGAGCCGAAGGCGAGCAGGATCAAGAAGAGCACGTTGCCCGTCTCGGCGAACGAGACGAGCGTGGCCCACTTGGAGATGAGCATGCCGAACGGCGCCACGAACATGCCCATGATGCCGAGCATCATGAAGCGCGTGAGGCGCGGCAGGCGGCTGAACAGACCGTCCATGTCCTCGATGTTGCGGCTTCCGATGCGGTGCTCGACGGTGCCCACGCACAGGAACAGCACCGACTTGGACACGGTGTGGAAGATGATCAGGAAGATGGCGGCCCACACGGCCTCGGAGGTGCCGACGCCCGCGCAGGCGGAGATGAGGCCGAGGTTGGCGATCGTGGAGTACGCGAGCACGCGCTTGGCGTTGCTCTGCGAGATGGCCATGAACGAGCAGAGCACGAAGGTCACGCCACCGACGGCGACGACCATGGCCGAGGCGATGGGGTACACCAGGTACAGCGGGGCGAGCTTGACGAGCAGGAACACGCCGGCCTTGACCATGGTGGACGAGTGCAAAAGGGCGCTCGTGGGGGTCGGCGCGACCATGGCGCCGAGCAGCCACTGGTGGAACGGCATCTGCGCGGCCTTGGTGAGGCCGGCGACCGACAGCAGCATGAGCGGCATGATGAGCAGGTCGGCCTGAGCGCCGGCGGCGACGTCGACCATGCCGTTGATGGACAGCGGCACGCCGGTGGTGTGCATGACGACCAGCGCGACGTGGAACGCCAGGCCGCCGACCATGTTGAGGTTGATCTGCAGGATGGCGCTCTTCTTGGCCTCGGGCGTGCGGGTGTAGCCGATCATGAGGAAGGAGCACACGGTCGTGATCTCCCAGCCCGCGACGAGCCAGTCGAAGTTGTCGGAGGTCACGATGATGAACATCGCCGACAGGAACAGGAACATGAGGGCGATGAACTGGTGACGGCGGTCGGTCGCCTTCGTTCCCGCGCGGCGGGCCGCCTCCTCCTCATGATGCTGGAAGTCCTTCATGTAACCGAGCGCGTAGATGCAGATGGCGCTGCCGACCAGGCCGACGATGAGGACCATGATCACCGAGAGCGTGTCGATGTACATGGGCTCGGCCATGGCGTCCTCGGGATGCAGGGCAAACGAGCCGCACCAGATGGACACGGCGAGCTGCACCGCCGAGAGCAGGAACATGGTCGTGTTGCGGTAGCGGATGGCCATGACGAACACGAAGCCGCACAGGAACAGGTCCACGGCGACGGCCACGTAGTTGCCCATAAGCGACACGTCGGGGCTCATGGCAAACGTCGTCGGATTGCCCATGTAGGTCACGGCGGTGATGATGCTGGCGATGGCGATGACCACGGCCGACCCGACCACGAGCGGATCGCGCTGCGCATCGTTTTTAAACAGCATCAATGCGATTGCCACAATCAGCGGAAAGGCAATCAGGAATCCCAGTAAAGCCATAGGCACCCCACTTTGCACGAAGCTTCACACAATCATCGTCTGATTATAGTGCAGATTGCCGCGCGCTCGTGCAGCTTTGGCCGCCTTGGTGTGCAGTGGGGACACGGACGGGGCGTGCACCCGGGGTCGACCGCCCGGCGCGCCCTGGCACCAACCCCCGCCGCGGCGCGCCCTCCCACGCTCCTCTCCCAAAACAAAAGCCGGCACCGCGCAGGCGGGCGTTTTGCCCTCCCGCGCGGCGCCGGCAGCATATCCCATTATGTTCCCGCCCCTTCGGAGCGACGGGCGCTAGGCCTGGGCAGCCTCGATCATCTTGCAGACGGTCTCCTGAAGCTCGGCGAGGTTCTCGGCCGAGGGGATCCACTGCTGCGCCACCACGGGCACGGGCAGCTGGAACTTGGCATTCTCGAGCTCGGTGTACACCTGCTTGGGGCCAAGCGGCGCCCAGCCGTAGGAGCCGAAGGCCAGACCGATGCGCTGCGCGTTGTTGGGCGACAGGCCGCGCATGTAGGTCAGGAAGGCGGCCACGGTCGGCATCATGTTGGAGTTGAGGGTCGGCGAACCCACGGCCACGTACTTGGCGTCGCACAGCTCGAGCATGATGTCGGAGATGTGCATGTGCTTGACGTCGATAAGCTCGGCGGGGATACCCTCCTTGATGAAGGCATCGGTGATCTCGCGGGCCATGGACTCGGTGGAGTGCCACATGGAGTCGTACACCACGACGGCCTTGTCGGTCGTCTGATAGGTGGTCCAGGCCTCGTACTTGTCGAGGATGTCGGCGATGTGGCTGCGCCAGATCACGCCGTGGCTCGGGCAGATCATGTTGAGGTCGAGGGTCTTCACGACGTCGAGCGCCTTGTGCGCCTGCATGCCGTAGGGCCACACGATGTTGGCGTAATACTTCTTGGCCTGCTTGTAGACCTCGCACAGGTCGTTCTCGTCGTCGAAGCGCTTGGTCGAGGCGAAGTGCTGGCCGAAGGCGTCGTTGGAGAACAGGATCTTGTCGACATCGGAGTAGGTAACCATGTTGTCGGGCCAGTGGACCATCGGCGTGGTCACGAAGGTGAGGGTGCGCTCGCCGATGTTCAGGGTCTCGCCGGACTTGACGGGCGTGGCCTCGATGCCGAAGTGGGCGCGGACCTCGTTGACGCCGGCGCCGGCCGACGCGTAGATCGTCGCGTTGGGCGCCACCTTGTGGATGGCCGGCAGCGAACCGGAGTGGTCCATCTCGACATGGTTGGTGATGACGATGTCGATCTTGGAGGGATCGACGACCTGCGAGATGCGCTGCAGGAACTCATCGGTAAACGTCGCCTTGGCGGTGTCGATGAGCGTGATCTTCTCGTCCATGATGAGGTAGGCGTTGTAGGTGATGCCCTTCTCGGTGGTGTAGCCGTGGAACGAGCGCTCGTTCCAGTCGATGCCGCCGACCCACCAGACCTTGGGCGAAATCTCGATAGCGTTGAGCATGGATATTCCTTTCCTCAGACATCCAAAACAACTCGGATACCTGCGATTCTACCATGCGTTTAGGACTTGAAGGCGGGCTTGGCAGCGCGGTGTCAATTGTTACAAAAAAGGCATCAATTAGCATGCGGACAAAACCGACCCCGTTCGTGCGCGCGAGCTGCGGCGCAAACGGGGCCGGATGGTGGCATGCGCTTTGGAAGGCGGTGTTGCACGCCCTCTGAGCTGGAATTTAGTTGATCTTGCGCACCTTGGGCTTGCGGCCGCGCGGCTTGGCGACCAGCGCCTCGGCACCGCCGTCGCGATATTGGCGGCACCAGGTCTTGACTGAAGATTCGCTCGGAACGCCGTGCTTGACCATGACCTCGCGCACCGACATGCCGTTATCCAGACGATCGTGCACAACGGAGAGCTTCAGGTCGTACGGATACACGCGATGGGTCGACCCGGCGTTCATGACGGCGGCCGAACCGCCCACCGCATAGGCACGCGCCCACTGGCGCGCCGTCGCCTCGGGGATACCGAGCTCGACCGCGAGGGCGCGATGCCCCACGCCCGTCGCAAGAATCTTGACCGCACGGCGGCGGACCTTCGCGTCGTACTTGGAACCGCTTTTGCTTTCAACCATGGTAGACCTGCTTTGCCAGCATCGTGGGATAAATAAAGTGCGTTTCAACCAGCAATTTGCATGATA
>CASEEY010000024.1 GCA_949287055.1 uncultured Collinsella sp. | reverse complement strand
GGCGCTGGGCGCATACGGAGCCCTTGAGGTCGATGCGGCCGGTGCCTGCCGGACGGCGGTCGATGCCGCTCGGCAGATGCACCGAGCCCGCAGGAAGGCGAGCGCGGCGCGACGTCCGAAGACGCGCCGCGCCGCGCTTTCGGAGGCATCCGAGATGGTCGATGTCATCCGCCTTGGGCTGAGCGCGGGACTCTCGTTTGATGCGGCGCTCGGGCTGTATTGCGCCCAGCGCACGGGCGAGCTTGCCGACCGCATGGCGCGCGCTCGCATGTCGTGGCAGATGGGCATGGTGACGCGCGAGGAGGGGCTGGCTGCCGCCGCACGCGATATGGGGGTGCGCCAGCTCGAGTCGTTCGCCGCAGCGGTCGGCCAGGCGCATGCGCTCGGTGCGCCGCTCGCGGATACGCTCGCGCGCCAAGGGCGGGAGATGCGCGACGCGCACCGCGCCGCCGTCGAGCGCGAGATCGAGCGGGCACCGGTGAAGATGCTGATCCCCACGGGGACGCTCATCCTGCCCGCGCTGCTGTTGTCAATCGTCGGTCCACTGCTCGCTGCAGGCGGGATGCTGTGAGGGGACCGGCAGGTGAAGGAGGGAGTTTGCGATGGGAAGACGACTGGGGGCTGCGATGGAGAGGCTGCGGGCAACGGCTGTTTCGCCCGTCCTGCGCGAGGAGCGCGCGCAGGGAACGACGGAGTACGCGATCTTGGTCGGGGTGCTCGTCGTCATAGCGATCCTCGCGATCGTAGCGTTTCGCGACAAGGTGAGCGAGCTGTGGGAAGCCATATCGTCGGGCATCAATAGCCTGTGATGCGCAGGCGTCCCGACGCGGCGCGGGCGATAGGCGTCCTCGGACTGCTGTGCGCGACGATCGCGCTTTGGGCGGTCGTTCGCACGGTCGGCCCGGGCGGCTTGGTCGACGCCTCGACGGACGACCGAACGGATGCTGGGGTCCTCGACGTGCGCTCTGTGACGGACATGCTGGACGGAAGTCCGCAGCCGTCATCTTCCGATCGATTTCTGGACGACTTGGAGGGCGGGGATGTCGAGGCCGTCGGCTGGACGGCCGAAGGCGACCTGGTCGAGCCCGTCGAGGACATCCTGACCGCGTATCGCGATGCGGACGGCACCACGTTGGTCGTGAGCGGATACCTGGATTTGAAGGGAAACCTGTGGGGAGCTGCCGTTCGCGGCGGGAGCGATTGGGTTGATGTGGTGGTCGTCTCGGCCGCTGAGGACGCGCGCGAAACGCGTGTGCGCGTGGTCCGTTTACACGCCGATGAGCAGGGAGGATGGGATGAAGCGATGGGATAGGGAGCACGGGGCTGCCGGGATGCGGCAGTCACGCCAGCCTGCGCATATTGGCATGCTGCCGGACGAGTGCGCGGCGCAGGCGACGCTCGAGTACGCCATCACGTTTGCGGCGCTGCTCGCGATGGTCATCGCGCTCGGGGCGCTTCGGCGCGCCGGCGAGCGCGGGGCGCTGTCGGCTTTGGTCGAGCGGGCGGCCTCGCATGCGCTGGGGGCGACCGGCGCGCTCGATATCGCGCTGTTTTGAGCTGCTGCGCGAGCGGACGGCACAGGCGACGGTGGAGGCGGCGTTTCTGCTGCCGACGTTTCTGACGCTCGTGTTGCTCGCCCTGCAGCCGGTCTGTTTGCTCTACACGCAGGCGGTCATGGAGTCGGCGGCGGCGCAGACCGCTCGCCTGATGGTCACGGCGGACGCGGAGTCCGACGAGGCCTGCCGGGCTTTCGCCCTGCGCAGGCTCGCCGCCGTTCCCGACGTGAGCGTGTTCCATGCGGGAGGACCGCTGTCGTGGGACATCGAGCTGACGTGCGCGGAGGAGACGGGCGGGCAGGTCGGTGTCACGATCGCAGGGACTGCGCGCCCGCTGCCGATCATAGGTGCATTTGCCCGGGCGTTCGGCGAGACGAACGCTTCGGGGGACGTACGGCTGGAGGTGAGCGTCGACTATGAGGGAAGGCCCGCTTGGCTGGAAGGCGATTACGAAACATGGATCGCCATGTGGGATGACTGAGGGATGCGCCGCGCCGCGCTTCGGTATCGACCTGTTCATCGAGGACGGCGCATACACGACGCTTGCCTCCGCGGTGACCATCCTAGTGGTCCTCACGCTTGTGTTCTCGTCGGCGACCGCCGCGTGGAGCCTCTCGCGTGCGGGCGATGTCCAGACGAGCGCCGACAGCGCCGCGCTTGCCGGGGCAAACGTGATCTCGTCGTATACGACGGCCGCCACGGTCGTCGACGCGAGCGTGGCGAGCCTCGGCTTGGTCGGGCTCGTGACGACGGGCGTGGGGATGGTGGGGCTCTTGATCCCTCCCACGAGCGCTGCGGCGACGAAGGTAGTCGATGCGGGGATCAGGATCCTGAACGCGCGAAACCGGTTTGCGACCTCGGCCTCAAAGGGTCTGAAGGCCCTCGAGAGCTCGCTGCCGTACCTGGTCGGCGCGAACGCCGCCCGGCTTTGCGCCGCGCAGTCGAGCGACGAGATCTCGTATACGGGCATCGCGCTTGCGGTGCCCCAGGCTTCAGCATCGGAGTTTCCCGCGCTCGGAGGGTCGGGCGTCGATACCGCAGGGCTGGAGGACACCGCCGCCGAGCTGGAGGAGGTCGCGTCTGAGCTCGAGGAGGCGAGCGAGGCGACTGAGGCGGCGAAGCGGCGCGCCTGGATTGCGGATTGCGGGCGCGAAGGCATGAACATGCAGGAGCGCGCCGCACGGCTTACGGGTTTGAGCGCGCAGGACAATCCCGACTACGCCTCGAGCATCACCTGGCAGCCGTCGGTGGGACTTGAGCGGGCGCGCGCGTACTATCGATGGCGCTTCGAGCACGAGCAGCCGCAGGGAACGAGCGTCGAGGCCCGCGCCGATTCGGCAGCTCGCCTCGCGTTCTACCGCTATGCGTATCGCTGCATGAGCAGGGCGCGCATCGACGAGACCGATGCCGGGATTGTCTCGACGGTGCCGTTGCTCCCCAAAAACACGGCAGAGGTCCGCTCCACGTCGCTGTACACCGATCCCGTGTGGCCCTCGAGCAACGAGCCGGGCGGTCTCACGCTGCACTACGGCGCCGACTGCCCCGGCATCAACGGCGAGCTGGGAGGGCTCATCTCGCTGGCGACGCTGGCGGGAGGAGGGGCACGGCAATGCGAGACCTGCCGGTTCGACGTGGGCGATCTGGGCAAGACGCCCGCGGCCTCGACCTCGATCGACAACGGCTTCGAGTACCACCTGCGCGAGTTCACGCTGGCGCTCGACGAGTACGTGGCCTGCCGCAATCATGAGATCGAGCTCGAGAAGCAGGCGCAGGGCGCTGCTGAGGCCGCCGGCGACGCGTTTGACGAGGCGCTGCAGATTCTTGGCTCCAAGCGGCCGCGCATCGCCCCTCCCGGACGGTACGGGTGCGTCGCGCTCGCGGTCTCGGGCCAGATCGCCTCGCCTGACACGCTGGATACGGCCTTTTCCGAACAGGTCGATCTCGGCCGACGCGGCGCGATCTCGGCCGCCGCGCTCGCCCCTGACGCCGCGACGAAAGAGAACAACGTGCTCTCGTCGTTTTTCGCGAGCCTTGAGCAGCGGTCATCATCCGATGGGGTGGTGGGGCTGGTCGGAAGCGTCATGGACCTGTGGGGAAGCCTGCTGGTCTCCTATGGAGACCTGGGCGAGGGCCTGTCCGACATGACAGACGGTCTGCTCGGCGATGTCACGGCGCTCGGTGCAGGGCCGATTGCGAGTTGGCTCAAAGATCGCCTTTCCGGCGCCGTCGAGGCCCTCGACATAGCCCCGGTCGACCTGCGGCTGAAAAAGCCCGTCCTGGTGGACTCGGCGCGCGTGATCGAGCGGTCCGACATCGCCGGCCTCGCGGATGCTCAGGGGCTGCTGCGCTCGATCCCTTTGGGCTCGACCGATCCTGCCGCGCTGCTGCAGGCGGCCGGCTATCAGGTGGGGGAGCGTATCGCTGCGGCGGAGTTCACCCTGGCCGAGATTCCGCTTCCGCTCGGGGGCAGCATCCCTTTGACGATTCGCCTGCGCGACGTCGTCGGAGCAGGGAGGTGACGCGCGTGTACCGTTTGCTGAACGAGGAGCGCGCTCAAGCGACCGTCGAGATGGTCGTCGCCGCGCCGGTCATGATCGTGCTCGCGCTCATCGCGTACAACCTGGCGGATTTCTCGGCTGCGGTCGCGCGGTTTGACCGCGTGGCCCCCGACATCGTCATGGCACATGCGGTCTCGCCGGAAGGGGAGGGCGGCGCGGGCGCATCGGCGCGCGTTTCCGGATATCTGCAGGAGGCCATGGAGGGCTATCGCGTCGAGGTCGACGTGGCGTGCGAGGGCGGCGGTGCGTCGAGCGCGTCGATGCTGGATCTGGCCGTGAGCCCGGCGACCTATCGGTGCGTCATGCGCTATGAGCCGTGGCCGGGCGGGCTGTCCATCGCGGGCGTCGATCTTGGGGCACCGCTTGCACTTGAGCACGAGCGCGTGGTGGTCATCGATCCCTGGAAACCGGGGGTGGTCGTATGAGGCGGCGGCAGGGCGGGGCGCCTGAGCCCGTATTGCGCGCGATCTCTGAGCTCGGTTGGGATTCGGCGGGGCTTGTCGTGGCGGATGGCTTCGCTGCGCGCCTGTTTGGGATGACGGTGCACGCCCCGTATCGCGGCGCAGGCGTGCCCATCATCATGTACCTTCCTCGCACGCGCTCGGTGCACACCTGCTTCATGCGCTATGCGCTCGACGTCGCCTTTGCCGACTGTACGGGACACGTGATACGGCTGCATAAGAAGGTCGCTCCCTGGCGGATGGTCTCGTGTCGCACGGCGGCCTTTACCCTCGAGCGGGCGACGGCCATAGAGGAGGCCGCCACAGGCTTTCCAAAAAAGAAGAAAACGGGGTTGACCCGTTTTCAGGTTTCGGTATACTAAACGAGCTGTCGTTCGCGGCAGACTTGGCCAGATAGCTCAGTTGGTAGAGCAGAGGACTGAAAATCCTCGTGTCAGGGGTTCGAATCCCTTTCTGGCCACCATATGATGCGAAAAGCGTCCGGCGTGGATACGTCGGGCGCTTTTTTCATAGGAGACACCGAGAAAGGGGTCGGTATGCCAGAGAGAATCCGCGGCGTGAACCTGTCCGGATGGTTTATCCCCGAGCCCTGGGTCACACCTTCGCTGTATGCGGCCACGGGCGCCTCGAACGCGGTCGAGCTGCAGCAGACCCTCGGTTCAACCGCCTACAGCGAGCGCCTGCGCCGCCACTACGAGACGTTCGTGAGCGAGTTCGATTTCAACCGTATGTCGGCGATCGGCTTCAACTCCGTGCGCCTGCCGGTGCCCTGGTACGTGTTTGGCTCGCAGACCGATTCGCTCGCCCATATCCCCGCGATCGACTATGTGGACCGTGCGATGGAGTGGGCGGACAAGTACGACATGACCGTCCTGCTCGACCTGGCGACCGTCCCGGGCGGCCAGGGTGACTCCAACGAGGGCGCGAACGCGTCCGAGACCGCGATGGATTGGCACTCGTCCACCAACGGGCGCGCTGTCGCCCTGGATGTGCTCGGTCGACTCGCCGAGCGCTATGCCGCAAGCGACGCGCTGCTCGGCATCGAGCTGCTCGATTCGCCGGTTATGAGCGTGCGCACGAGCCTGTTCAACGTGACGGAGGGCATCCCCGCCCACTACCTGCGTAATTTCTATCGCGACGCCTATGAGCTGGTGCGCACGCACCTGTCCGACGACAAGCTCGTCGTGTTCTCCGCCTCCGGCCATCCGGAGCTGTGGAAGCGCTTCATGAGCGGCTCCAAGTACCAAAACGTGTACATGGACCTGCACCTGTACCACTACCGCGACGACCGCGCCATCGACATCACCTCGCCCAAGGGCATCTCGCAGGCCGTCGCTCGCAACAGGCACCTCATCCAGACGGCGCGCTCCTGCGGATTCCCCGTCTTGGTGGGCGAATGGTCGGCTGCCGCGGTCCTGTCCAGCGCGACGGTCACCCCGGAGGGGCGTTCGGCCTACGAGCGCGTGTTCATCTCGAGCGAGCTCGCAAGCTTTGCCGATGCCGCGGGCTGGTATTTCCAGACCTGGAAGACCGAGAAGCGCATTCCCTCGTGGGACGCGCGTGTGGCGCTCGCCCCGCTCGAGCGCGCCATGATCGACTAGCCATGGGCGCCGATAGCCGTATGGGTCGCCTGTATGTGGTGGGCACCCCCATCGGAAACCTGGGTGATCTGACGCCGCGTGCCGCGGAGGCCTTTCGCGCCGCCGACGCGGTCTGTTGCGAGGACACGCGTGTGACCTCTAAGCTCCTGGCTCATCTGGACATCGCCCGTCCGCTCGTGCGCTGCGACGAGAACGTGATCGCTTCGCGCGCCCCGCAGCTCGTCGAGCGCATGCTCGCTGGCGACACGCTGGCGTTCGCCTCGGACGCCGGCATGCCGAGCGTGTCCGATCCCGGTCAGGTGCTCGTGGACGCCGCACGCGCGGCGGGCATCGACGTTGTGGTCGTACCCGGGCCGTCGGCTTGCGTGACGGCGCTCGTGGCGAGCGGCATCCCCTGCGACCATTTCTTCTTCGAGGGCTTTCTGCCGCGCAAGCACGGGGAGCGCGTGCGCCGACTGCGGGAGCTCGCTGTCATCCCCGGGGCGCTTCTGTTCTACGAGTCGCCGCACCGCATCGAGGCCTCGCTGAGCGCGATCGCCGAGGTATTCCCGGCGCGCGAGGTGGCGCTGTGCCGCGAGCTCACCAAGCTGCACGAGGAGGTCCTGCGCGATGTGGCACCCGCCCTGCTCGAGCTCGTGCGCGAGCGCGGGGAGCTGCGCGGCGAGATGGTCGTGGTCGTCGCCCCGCCGAGTGCCGAGGAGGCTATCCGTGCGACGGTTGCCGTCGGACAGGAGGAACAGGCCGATCCGGATGAGGCCCTGCGTCGCGACATCGTCTGCGCGCTCGCGGAGGGCGAGCCCGCCTCGGCGATCGCCAAGCGCCTGTCCCAACGCTATTCGCGCCGCAAGCGCGAGGTATACGAGCTGGTCTTGAGCATCCAGCAGGACTGACCCCGCGCGCCGGCGCGCCGCCATCGCTTCAACTCCACAAGACGCGCGGCACCGCGGGCCGTGGGTGCCATTTGCGCTAAAATGGCGATTTGTATGACTGACCAGCTCAACGACCACCGACCGGGAGGGACAGCGCCATCATGGAGCACACCAAGCCGTCCTACTACATCACCACGCCCATCTACTACGTAAACGCCGCCCCGCATCTGGGCACGGCGTATTCGACGATCATGGCCGACGTCCAGGCGCGCTTCCGCCGCTCCATGGGATACGACGTCATGTTCCTCACGGGCATGGACGAGCACGGCCAGAAGGTCGCCGAGGCGGCCGAGGCCCATGGCATGACGCCGCAGGAGTGGTGCGATTCCCAGGCGCCGCTGTTCCATGCGCTGTGGGAGGAGCTCGAGATCTCCAACGACGACTTCATCCGCACGACCGAGAAGCGCCAGGAGCATGCGGTCCAGTACCTGTGGGAGCGCATGAAGGAGGCCGGCTACATCTACAAGGGCAACTACGACGGCTGGTACTGCGTGCCCGACGAGACCTACTTCACCGAGACCCAGGTCGAGAAGGCCGACGAGGAGCGCGGCACCAAAGGCGAGCACCTGTGCCCCGACTGCGGCCGTCCGCTGCAGCGCATCCAGGAGGAGAGCTGGTTCTTCAAGCTCTCCGAGTTCCAGGACCGCCTGCTCAAGCTCTATGACGAGCACCCCGATTTCGTGCAGCCCGACTTCCGCATGAACGAGGTCCGCACGTTTGTCGCCGGCGGCCTGCAGGACCTGTCGGTGTCGCGCAACAACATCGACTGGGGCATCGCGCTGCCCTTCGGCGACGGCCATGTGACCTACGTGTGGTTCGACGCCCTGCTCAACTACATGACCGCCGTGGGCTACGGCGTGGATTCCGACGAGGCGCGCGCCGAGCTCGCGTATCGCTGGCCCGCTCAGACCCATATCGTGGGCAAGGACATCATCCGCTTCCACTGCGTCATCTGGCCCGCGATGCTCATGGCCATCGGCGAGGCCCTGCCCGAGCACGTGTTTGCCCACGGCTTCCTCACCGTGCGCAACGAGCAGACCGGCAAGGCCGAGAAGATGTCCAAGTCGCGCGGCAACGCCATCGCCCCGCGCGAGGTCATCGACCTCATGGGCGTCGAGGGCTACCGCTACTACTTCATGACCGACGTGGTGCCCGGCTCCGATGGCGCCATCTCCTTCGGCCGCATGAAGCAGGTCTACAACGCCGATCTGGCCAACAGCTGGGGCAATTTGGTCTCGCGCTCGCTCAACATGAGCGCCAAGTATTTCGACGGCTGCGCACCGGCCAAGCCCGCCGCGGTCGATGCGTTTGACAACCCGCTGGCGCGCGCCGCCGAGGGTCTTGCCGAGCGCTACGCCGAGAAGATGGGCGCCTTTGCCTATGGCGAGGCCGCTCAGCAGGTCATGGAGCTCATCCATGCCGCCAACCACTACATCGAGGACTCCGAGCCCTGGACGCTCGCCAAGGATCCGGCGCGCGCCGACGAGCTCTCTTTCGTGATCTACAACCTGCTCGAGACCATCCGCATCTCTGCGCACCTGCTTGCGCCCTTCATGCCCTCGACCAGCGCCGAGGCGCTGCGCCGCATCTCGTGCGCCGACGAGGCTGCTACCGAGGACCTGGTCGGCGCCTGCGCCTGGGGCGGTCTTGCCGGCGGCGCGCCGGTGGAGAAGGGCGACGCGCTCTTCCCGCGCCTGGTCGACTAGGTTCGTATACGGCTCGTCCGTCCCGCCGCCTCGCGCCCTGCGCCGAGGCGGCGGGACGTTTCGATTGGCTTTGGCATCCGGCGGTATGGTCAAGGCGGATGCCGTCCGTCTGCATGAGCGTGAAACGGGCTGCGTTTGAATAGGGGAGCACCATGACGACATCGCCGCTGGCGAGCTTGGGCGCGACGCGCGCCCTGCTGGAGACATACGGGCTGGCGACCAAGCATCGCCTGGGGCAAAACTTCCTGGTGGACAACCACGTCATCGAGCGGATTATGGCGCTGGCGGAGCTTTCCGGCGAGGAGCTGGTGGTCGAGGTGGGTCCCGGCATCGGCACGCTCACGCTCGCGTTGCTCCAGGAGGCTGCGCACGTGACCTCCATCGAGGCGGATGCCGAGCTCGAGCCCGTCTTGCGCTCGCACGCCCTGCAGCACGAGAACTTCGCCTTCATCATGGGCGATGCCCTGCGCGTCAGCCCCGCGGACATCGCGGAGGCGTCGGGTGGGGACCCCGCGCTGTTCGTGGCCAACCTGCCCTACAACGTGGCGGCGACCCTCATCCTCCAGTACTTCCAGACCATGCCCGGTTTGCGTCGCGCGGTGGTCATGGTGCAAAAGGAGGTCGCGGATCGCATCGCGGCGCAGCCCGGCACGAAGGCCTACGGGGCCTACACCGTCAAGCTGTCGCTGTTCGCGCAGGTGACAGGTCGTTTTGAGGTGCCGCCGCGCTGCTTCTGCCCGCCTCCGCACGTCGATTCCGCCGTGGTGCGCCTGGACCGTGTGGCAGAAGGCGGGGATGTCGTCGTGGACGGGCAGTCCGTTTCCCGCGCCTTCGTCTCCCAGGTGGTCGATGCGGCGTTCGCGCAGCGCCGCAAGACGATTCGCAACTCCATGTCCTCCTCGGGTTTTGATAAGGACGCGCTCGACATCGCGTTCGCAGCATGCGACATCGCGCCGACAGCCCGCGCCGAGACGCTCGACACCGATGCGTTCGTGCGCCTGGCCTGCGCACTCGCTACCGCTCAGGAAGCTGAGGAATGATGGGAATCGATACGGGAAATCCCGCGCAGCACGACCTCGCTGTCGCGGACGCGCTGTCGCTGACGTACACCAAGAAGACGAAGCGCTTTGAGCTGCCTGCGCTTACGGTGCCGGTCATAGATACGCATGCGCACCTGATGAGCTTTTGGCGCGCGGATCCCGTCGGTGCGCTTGCCCGTGCCGCGGCGGCCGGCGTGGAGCGCATCGTGACGATCTGGGATCCGCTGTCGGACGCTCGCCATGCCCCGACGGCCGCCGTCTACCATAGGCTGCTTGAGGAATGGACCTCCGAGGCGCGTGCCCTGTACGAGCGGGGTGTCCGCGAGGGCACCGTCGACGCGTCGCGTGCGACGCCGCAGCTGTTCGCGCACGTGGGCTATCTGGCCGGCGTGCATCCGTACGGTGCGCCCGACTACAACGATGAGGTGCACGCCCTTGTGGTCGAGGCACTCGACGACCCGCTGTGCCTGGGCATCGGCGAGATCGGCCTGGATTACCACTTTGACGCCGACGACAATATCGAGGCCGCTCCGCACGACGTGCAGATTGCCGCCATGGCGCGCCAGCTTGCGCTCGCCTGTGAGCGCAACGTGCCCGTCGAGCTGCATCTGCGCCACGAGAACGATGACGTCGCGCGCACATCGCACGAGGACGCCTACCGCGTGCTGTGCGAGGTGGGCGTGCCGGCAGCGGGCTGCGTGCTTCACTGCTTCGGAGAGGACCGGGCGACCGCCGAGCGTTTCGTCGACCTAGGCTGCTATATCGCGTTCGGGGGTGCGGCGACGTTCAAGCGCAACGACGAGGTGCGCGAGGCGTTTGCGGCGTGCCCGCTCGACCGGATCGTCTTGGAGACCGACTGCCCCTACATGGCGCCCGAACCCATTCGCGGCATTGAATGCGAGCCGGCGATGATCTGCCAGACGGCGGCCGTCCTCGCAGCCGATCGCGCTGCTCGCACCGGTGAAGATGTGGAGACTATCCTGCGCGCCGCGCGGGAGAATGCCCTTCAGCTGTTCGCATGAGGTGAAACAAGGTCGGAGGTTTTTGACCTCCTGCTGTGCGTGAAAGTGCACTGTAACTGTTCGGATAGTGGCGGGGGCTTCGTCGAACAGGTACGATAAGGTACATTGCGCCCTGCTGCGGCGCATCACGCGATACGTACGGGCGGAAAGGGCCGCGCATGTCCAAGAAGGATACAAAGCAGATCAAGAAGAGCTCCCAGAAGAAGGCGTCGACCGCATCGTCGGGCACCCAGCGCGCCGTCGACCGGGACATCCTTCACAACATGCCGGGGATGAAAGCGGTGTATGCCGCGACCATCGGCGCGATCGTCGCGTACTTCCTGTCGCGCGTCGGCGCGCATTTTGGTAACCAGCCGCTGTTCAGTGCCGGTACGGTGGTGTGCTTCTGCCTGCTGATCTTCGGCGGACTCGCGTATTTCCATGCCTACGGGGCGGCGAAGAAGCTCACCCGCGCGCAGCGCGAGCGCGAGGAGCAGAAGGGCGAGTAGCCTGCACCGCTCAGCAGGCCGTCGCGCCGTATCAGATGTCTCGTTTACACGTCGTGGGGAATGAAGAGATGGCAAAGAAGAAAAAGCGTCGTACCGTCGCCCCCGTCCCGGAGGAAACCCCGAAGCCCAAGCGGACAGGCGGTAACACCTCGCAGGTCCGCCATATCAAGAACCTGCGCAACGAGGCGAGCAAACCGCGCTCCGTGGACAATGACATCCTGTTCGGGCTTCCGACGGGCAAGGCCATGATCGCATCCCTTGCCGTAGGTGTTGTGTGCTACGTGCTTTCGTATATCTTCTCCCTCGTGCCGCTCGAGGACGTGTCGGGCTTCTTCCATGTGGTGAGCTTCGCGCTGTTCGCGCTGGCGTTCGTTTTTCTGGTCGTCGCCCGCGTGCAAGGCAAGCGCCGCACCGCCGAGCGCCGCGCGGAGCAGCAGTAGCCGGTAAGTGCATTAATGCGCCCCGGGGACTGCTTTACATGGCCTGTGTTTGCATAGGTCCATGTAAAGAGGTCCCCGGGGTGTATTGACGCAGCTGCCAACATAGCGCTCGCAAGCCCTACCCTCGTTTAGAAGACGGTTTTTGCGGGCACCTCCTGAGTAGACAGAATGTGAGCACCGCGCCTACCTGCAGGTTTTATGACACTTGAAGGCTGTCTACTCGGAACCTCTTCCAAAAACCGTCTTCTAAACGGGGATACCGCGAACTAGGCGGGGCTGTTGCAGGATCCGGCGAGCGCATACCCCCGTTTAGGGGACGGTTTTGGTAGGACCTTCCGAGTAGACGGCGTCCACACCCCATAAAACCCGCAGGTAGACGCGGTGCGGGTTTTGGGTCTACACGGGACCCCGCCGCAAAACCGTCCCCTAAACGGGGGTTTGGTCGCGTGGACGGTTTCGTTTGCGGCACGCGGCGTTCAGAAGGCGCCCAGGACAGCAAAAGCGGCCCGGATGGGATGTCGAATCCCATCCGGGCCGCTTGCGTGTCGATGAAGCATCGAGCGCGGGGCTACGGGTGCAGCTTATGCGGCGTCGAGCTCCGTTACCGCAACAGGCTCGCTGACGATCTCGGTACCCGTGTCAGCCGAATCGCCCGTGACCAGGCGAACCAGGCGGTCGATCTGTACAAGCACCCAGCTTATCGGGTCGGGAGCGTTTTGGTTCTCGGCGCTGACGAGCTCGACGGAGGCGATCTCGCGCCCGTCCTGCGAGAGCGTGAGGGTGCCGAGCTTCTGGCCCTCGGTCACGTTGCCCGAAACGGTATCGACCTGGATGTCCTGTTCGACATCGCCGGCAAGGCTGAACACCGGGACGGTCGCCTCCGGGTCGGCGACGGTGACGTCGACGTCCTTATCGGTCCAGTCGGCATGCGGAACGCGGGCAACCAGGGGAGCGCCGTTCATCGCGGTGACGGTGGAGGTGGTGACAGGGTAGGCGACGACGTGGTCGTAGTACCAGTTGGCAAGCGTCAGCGTGTCGGCGAAGCGCTCCTCGTCCCCGTCGCATCCCAGCACGACGGTATAGACCTCGCCGCCGTTCTCGCGCGAGAACGCGCCGACGAAGCACTGGAGCGCATCGTAGGTGCCGCCCGTCTTGCCGCCGATGTTGCCTTCCTTGCCCAGGATCGTGTTGCGCTCGATCATGGCGATGCTGCGCTCCTCGCCGTCGGCGCCGGTCACCTCGATCACGTTCTCATCGCTCGAGGTGAGGGAACGGAAGGTGTCGTTTTTCATGGCGTAGGCAAACATGGTCGCCACGTCGCGCGCGGACGAGTGCATGTCGCCCTCCCAGCCGTCGAAGTCGAGACCATGGGGGTTGGTGAACTTGCTGTCCATGCCGAGCTCGGCCGCCTTGTCGTTCATCGCCTGGATGAAGACGGCAAACGGGTCGTCGCTCTCCGGATCGATCATCGCGCCCACGGTGCTTGCGATCGCCATGCCGGCGTCGTTGCCCGACGGGATGAGCAGGGCGCGTAGTGCCTCCTCCATGGTGAGCACGTCGCCCTCACGCAGGTCGGCAGAGGACTGGCCCACGGTGGCGGCCTCGTGGTCAACGACGACCTCGTCGTCAAGATCGGAGTTCTCAAGGGCCACGATGGCGGTCATGACCTTGGTGATCGAGGCGATTTTCACCTGCTTGTCGGCATCGCGCTCATAGTAGACCGTGCCGTCCTGCCCGACCACGATGGCATTGCGCGCCGAGATGTCCGGACGGTCCTCGGCGGCGTCCTGGCGCTCGGACTCGGGCGCGCCGCAGATGATGTCGGTATCGGGTTGGCTGGCAAGCGCGGTCGCGGGGAAGCACGCGACGCTGGCACCAAGCGCGACGCATGCGGCAAGGTAGGCGGCACGGCGCGGAAGCGAGCGGGAGATGTGGAGTCTGCTCATGGCTGTCTCTTTCGATGGGTTCGCTTCAGGACTTACAGATTCATGAATGGTTTCGGTATGGCAAGTATACCTATGTCGGCGCGGAATCGTGCGGATTTACCGGCGGTTCAATTCCTTTTCGTCGCGCCGTTGCCACGCGTGCTTAAGCGCGACTTAAGCTCGCGTGGCGAAACGGTGGCAGGCGTGCAGCTTGGGCATAATGGAGGGGTGTCGGAAGGAGGTCCGATGGATACGCATATCCTCGTCGTTGACGACGAAAAAGCCATCACCGATCTGGTGGGCATATATCTGCAAAACGAGGGCTATCAGGTGACGCTGGCCTATAACGGGGCCGATGCCGCCAAAGCGATTCTTGAACAGGACTTTGACCTTGCCGTCCTCGATGTCATGCTGCCCGACATCGACGGCTTCGAACTGCTGCGCACCATCCGCGCGGAACATACCTATCCGGTCATCATGCTGACCGCGCGCGGTTCCCAGGCCGACAAGATCGAGGGTCTTTCCATGGGCGCCGACGACTACGTGGTCAAGCCGTTCCGCCCGCTCGAGCTCGTGGCGCGCTGCAAGGCTCAGCTGCGCCGCTACACCAGCTACGGGACGCGCGCGCAGGACGAGGACACCGTCGAGCTGTCGGTCGACGGGCTCGTGATCAACCGGGACGCCCGCATGGTGACGGTCGATGAGAAGCCGGTGCGCTGCACGCCGCTCGAGTACTCGATTCTGCTGTATCTGGTGGAGCACCGCGGAAAGGTCGTATCGGTCGAGGACCTGTTCCGCTCCGTGTGGGGCGAGGAGTTCATGGCGAGCTCGTCCAACACCGTCATGGTCCACATCCGCCACCTGCGCGAAAAGATAGGCGACGACGCGAGCAACCCGCGCTTCATCAAGAACATCTGGGGAGTGGGGTACACGATTGAGGGATAGCGAGTACCGCGGTCGTCGTGCGGATCACGCTCCCGTGAATCCGGCGACCGGGCTGCCAAACGTGGCCGGGGGCACGGTGTGGGACCCCCATCCGAACGTGTCGGCGCAGCCATCCTATGCCGCACCGTTTCAAAATGCGGCGAGCCCTGAGCCCCAGCCCGCGCCGTCTGCCGCCGCGACCGTGGGATACGGGCGCGCGCCTGCCGATGCGCAGCGCGCGGCCGCATCGGCAGTGGCGCCCATCCCCGCCGATGCCTCCGTCGCATCCGCCTCGGCATCCGAGGGTTCACCGGAGGCGCTTGACACCGGGTCCGCCCGGCTGTTCTCCATGTACGACACGCTGCTTGCCGTGCTCGACAATCGCGTGCTCGCGACGATCGTCTTGATCATGCTCGATTTCGCGGTGATCGGTCTCGACAGCTTCCTGCTGTTCATCGTCGTGCTGTTCGTGGGCTACATTCTGCTCGACCGTTTCTGCAATGCGCGCCGTGTCATCACGCTCGGCGGCATACCGTGGCTGGTCATCCTCACCGTCGGCCTGTTCGTCGCGAACCGTGTCGGCTATGCCGTGGCGTTCGGCATCGACTACCTGTTCATGTTCTGCGGCTTTTTGGCCGCAGTCGCCGTGTGCGGCGTGTTTCTCATCGGTCGCCTGCTGTACCAGTACGGTCGCGAGCGCGGTCAGATCGAGGCGGACCATGCGGTCGCCGAGCACATGATAGAGCGCCTCATTGACCGGCCCGACGACTGGGGCACCGTCGATGGCGACTATCCCGAGGTTGAGGGCGCGCTCAACCGCGTGCGCGACCAACAGCGCGCGGCCGAGCAGGCGCTGCGCGACGAATCGGGCCGCAAGGACGACCTTGTCACCTATCTGGCGCACGATCTGAAAACGCCGCTCGCGAGCGTGGTGGGCTACCTCTCCTTGCTGCACGAGGCTCCCGATCTGCCCGTCGAGCAGCGCGTGCGGTTCACCGGCGTGGCGCTCGACAAGGCGCACCGCCTCGACGCGCTCATCGAGGAGTTCTTCGACATCACGCGTTTCGATTTCCATGACATTGTGCTGACGCGCGGGTACGTGGATCTGAACCTTATGCTCGCGCAGGTGGTCGACGAGTTTTACCCGACGCTCGCCGAGCAGAACAAGACCGCCGATATCGACGTCCCCAACGGGTTGACGGTGCTTGTCGATGGCGACAAGATGGCGCGCGTGTTCAACAACATCATGAAGAACGCCATCGCCTACAGCTACGAGGGGTCGGCCATTCGCATCAGCGCCGAGCGCGTCGACGCCTCGGTTGTCATTCGCTTCGAGAACAGGGGAGACCCCATTCCGGAGCCCAAGCTCAAGGTGATTTTCGAGAAGTTCTATCGTCTTGACGCGGCGCGTACCACCAACCGAGGTGGCGCGGGGCTCGGCCTTGCGATTGCCAAGGAAATCGTGGTCGCACACGGTGGGCAGATCGCGTGCGAGTCGACGCCCGAGCACACGGTCTTCACCATCACCCTGCCGGAGTAGGCTGTTCGAATTGGTTTCAACCCGGTCTAGAGGACCCGTGCGGTGGTACCCCCGGCGCGGTGGCGCCCAGGCGTTAAAACACCCTAGGGATTATTTTAAATGGCTTGTGTTTCTACACACTCCATGTAAAATAATCACTAGGGTGTTTTAACGACTGGGCGCCACAGCGCAGGGGGTACCACCGCACGGTTCCTCGAGACAGGGTAGAAACCAATACGA
>CASEEY010000023.1 GCA_949287055.1 uncultured Collinsella sp. | reverse complement strand
CCCAACGGATCGAGCGCCTGCTGTTGAATCTGCGCGAGTCCCGACCCCAGTGCAGCGGTGCCGACACCGGTCGCCTCCACGCCGTCTGCAATCTGGCCGAGTCCGCTTCCCAGCTGTTCGGCGCCCGAAGCGCTCTGCCCAAGCCCCTCGGCAATCGCCTCGGAGCCCTGCGTTAAAGCGTCGTATCCCGCGTCGAGCATCACCGCGCCGTCGGAGGTCAAAGTGAGCTTGCTTGCCTGCCCCTGCACGTCCGACAGCACCGAGACCACGTAGTCCTCACCCAGCGATGCGCGCAGGCGAGCCTGGCATTGGCGCAGCGCCGCACTTCCCACGCGCGTGGACAAGATGTTCTCGCTGCCGGACGAAACGAGCTCGACGCTCGCCTTTTGGGGATCGGAGCCGGTGAGGCTCATGACCTTCTCGGAGTAGTCGGCGGGAATCTTGAGCACAAGGGCATACGACCCGTCAGCCAAGCCCGCATCCGCCGTCTGCTCGTCGACGACGTCCCACGCAAGCGTCTCGGTGTCGGTCAGCTCATCGACCAGGGCCTCTCCCTCCCGAACCGTACCGCCGTTGGAGCCTGCCGCCCCCTCGTCGAGATTAACCACGGCGACGGGAATCCGCTCGGAGCCCTCGAGCGCCGGCGCCAGGCCGCACACCAGGACGAGGGCGAGGGCCGCGGGGACGACCAGGGCAAGCAGCAGCCGGTGCGACGAAAGCGCACGCACGGCGGCCGAAAGGCGATCGCGCAGGACATCCGCTACCCGACTCATGCGACACTCCCCCTTTCCGGTTCCGCAAGCGCTCCATCAGGCAAAGCGTCCGCTTCGCTCTTCCCCCCGGAAGCCAAACGCTCCGCCGCCCCGATATCGAGCGGACAGGCGTCATCGCATGCATCGGCCAGCACGGGCTCGCCGGTCGCGACGAGCCCGCAGATACCGCGCTCCGCACACGCCCGACAAAGCAGCCCCAGTGCGTCGCGAACATCCGCGACCGAGGCGCCGTCGCAGAAGCGGTCGTCCGCGTCGACGACGGCCACGCGCACTCCCCCAGCACACGCAAGGGCGCAGGAAAGCCTGGTGCGCGCCGCGGGCTCAAGGTCCGAAACATGGCGGCCGGCATGCGTTGCCAGGCCAAAACGCGAGAGGTACTCAAGCGCGTCGGTACCGCGGTCGCGGCGCAGCTCGAGCTCGCGTCGAACAACCTGCTCCACCGTCAACGCGGCGTCGATGTCGAACAGCCCGCTGAACACGCCCACACCGGCAAGCCCGCGCGGCAGCGCGGTCCGATGCAGGCGGCGGGAGCGCCGCGCAAGCTCGACGCCGTCGACGACAAGCGAGCCCGACGTCGGCTGGACGAGTCCCGCGCAGGCAAGCGCCAAATCGCGAGCAGCGGAACCATCGGTCGAGACGAGCGCCACGACCTCGCCGGCACACGCCTCAAACGAAGCGAACTCAAAGGACCGGTAGCCCGTCGCCGCATAGCTCGCATCGCGTGCGACCACGACGGGACACCGCGCAGCGGCAGCCGCAGCACGTGAACGCGTGGCGTCGTCAGACATATCCTTCATATCTGTTGGAAGCACGAGACCTCCTTTTTGAAACCAAACGGCATGCGCGCAAAGCGCATGTCCCATTCTTCCATTCTTACCCCGAAATGTGCATCAATGACAGAGTCAATTCGTGCGGAACGTGCGCAGCGGGGCCGCTTGGTATAATGCGGACGATTCATTCGAGCCAATCTTTCGAGGAGCATTTCATGACCTCTCACGTCCGCGTGCGCTTCGCGCCCTCGCCCACCGGCAAGCTCCATATCGGCGGCGCCCGCACGGCCATCTACAACTGGGCGTTCGCCCGTGCGAACCACGGCACCTTCATCCTGCGCATCGACGATACCGACCCGACTCGCTCGACCGCCGAGAACACGCAGGTCATCCTGCGCGCCATGCGCTGGCTCGGCCTCGATTGGGACGAGGGCCCCGAGGTCGGTGGCGACTTCGGCCCCTACGCTCAGACCGAGCGCCTCGACCTGTACCGCGAGGCCGCCGAGCGCCTGCTCGCCGAGGGTCGCGCCTACCCCTGCTTCTGCACCCCCGAGCAGCTGGAGGCCGACCGCGAAGCAGCCCGCGCGCGCAAGGATCCCTTCCAGGGCTACCAGCGTCGCTGCCGCGATATCGACCCCGCCGAGGCACGTCGTCGCATGGACGCCGGCGAGCCCTACACCATCCGCATCAAGGTCCCCGCGGACCGCGGCGACGTGGTGATCAACGACGCCGTTCACGGCCGCGTCGTGTTCGATGCCAAGGAGCTCGACGACTTCGTCATCTTCCGCTCCGACGGCACGCCCACCTACAATTTTGCCACCGTGGTCGATGACGCCATGATGGGCATCACGCACGTCATCCGCGGCGACGACCATCTGTCCAACACCCCGCGCCAGGTCATGGTCTACGAGGCCCTCGGCGCGCCCGTCCCCACGTTCGCCCACATCTCCATGATCCTGGGCGCTGACGGCAAGAAGCTCTCCAAGCGCCACGGCGCCACGAGCGTCGAGGAGTACCGCGACGCCGGCTACCTGTCCGACGCGTTCGTGAACTACCTGTCGCTGCTCGGCTGGTCGCTCGACGGCGAGACGACCATCATCCCCCGCGACGTGCTCGCCTCGCAGTTCTCGCTCGAGCGCATCTCCAAGAACCCCGCGACGTTCGACCCGGCCAAGCTCGACTGGATGAACGCCGAGTACATCAACGCCATGAGCGATGGGGCGTTCGTGGACGAGATCCTGATTCCGCAGCTCGCCGCCGCCGGCAAGGAGGTCTCGCGCGCATCGCATACCGACGCCTGGTGGAGCCTGCTCGCCAGCATCGTGCGCCCGCGCACCAAGATGCCCGCTGACGCCGCGCAGGTCGCCGCACCGATCTTTGCCTCCGCCAAGACGCTCGCCTATGACGAGAAGTCCGTCGCCAAGGGACTGGCCAAGGAGGGCATGGCCCGGGTGCTCGACGCGACGCGCGTGGCGCTGGGGACGCTGTCGGCTGACGACTGGAAGGCTGAGCATATCGACGCGGCGCTCGAGCCGCTCCCCGACGCGCTCGACCTCAAGAAGCGCATCGTGTTCCAAGCCGTCCGCGTCGCGGAGTGCGGCAACATGGTGAGCCCGCCGCTCGGCGAGACCATGCAGCTCATCGGTCGCGACGACTGCCTGGCGCGCATCGATCGCGCCCTCACGATGGCGCTGTAGCCCGGGAGTTTGAACCGACGCTTTTCCAGATGAACGCGAGGCCCGCCTTCGAGGATCCGAAGGCGGGCCTTTTGCCCTCTCGGTTCAGATCGGGCCCTTCGGACAGGCGGTTCCGCGCATGGAGAACCGGGCGACATCTGACGCCCGTAAACCGCACGGAACAGTTTGACCGCTGCCCTACTGCTCGGTACCTCCAGCGGCGCCGACGATGTCGCCGTGCTCGACCTCTACGCAGGCCTCGATCGCAAGCGTCAGGCCCTGGACCATCGTGTCGATCGACATCGAGGGCGTACCGTCGCCCAAGCGCGCCGCCTGCTCGGTGGCGTAGGGAACGTGGATGAAACCGCCGCGCATCTCGGGATACTCCGTCGCGCACAGATGCAGCACCGTGTAGAGCATCTCGTTGCAGCAGTAGGTTCCCGCGGTATACGACACGACGGCAGGAACGCCCGCGGCGCGCATCTTGTCGACCATCGCGTGCACCGGCAGCAGCGTGAAGTACGCATCCGGACCGCCCTCGACAATCGGCTGCGCGAGCGGCTGGTTGCCGTCGTTGTCGGGGATGCGCGCGTGGGCGTAGTTGATACCCACGAACTCCGGCGTGATGTGCGTGCGCCCGCCTGCCTGTCCGATGCACAGGCACACGTCCGGTCGCTGCTCGGCCACCGCCGCGCGCAGCACCTCGCCGTCGCGACCGAACACCACCGGCAGCTCCGCCTTGACGATCTGCGCGCCGGCGATGGTGTCGGGAAGACGGCGCACCGCCTCGAGCGCGGGGTTCATGCACTCGCCGCCGAAGGGCTGAAAACCGGTAACAAGGATCTTCATCGTCTGTCTCTCCTCCCACGGCAAAGGGGTCGCACCATTTTGGCACGTTTCCGGGATGCGTGACAAAAACGCAGGCGCAAGAATCCCCGCTCGCCCGATCCCGTTTTGCCCCATGGCGCAGATTCGGCGCGATGTGCCACAATGATGGCGTCTGGACACCTCGACCGCATTCAGGAGCATCCATGGCAGGCAAACCGCAGACTCTCGCCACCACGTCGGCTTTCGAGATCTTGGGACCGGTGATGGTCGGACCCTCGTCGTCCCATACCGCAGGCGCCCTGCGCTGTGCGAGCGTCGCGGCGTCGCTGCTTGAGGGCAACATCGCGCGCGTCACGTTCACGCTGTGGAACAGCTTCGCCCACACCTACCGCGGACACGGCACCGACCGCGCGCTCGTGGCGGGCATCTTAGGGCTTGATACCGATGACGAGCGCATCCGCGACTCCTTCGACCTTGCCCGTGAGCGCGGACTCGCCTACGAGTTCCAGGTCGCCGGCGACGACGGCACCCTGCACCCCAACACCGTCGACATCGACATGGTCGACGATTCCGGCGCCACCGCTGCCGTGCGCGGCGAGAGCCTGGGCGGCGGGCGCATCCGCATCAGCCGCATCAACGGCGTGGGCGTGGATATCTCCGGCATGTACAGCACCCTGTTCGTCGCGCACCGTGACGCTCCCGGCGCGCTGGCCGCGCTCACGAGCCTGCTCGCGCGCGAGCACGTCAACATCGCCTTCTGCCGCACCTACCGCACCGAGGCGGGCGGCCAGGCGTACTCGGTGTTCGAGACCGACGGCGCCGCCTGCCAGGAGGTGCTGCCCCACGTGCGCGCCCTCGATCCGGTGGACTACGCCACGTTCATCGAGGTGCCCGGATCGGCCTCCACCCTCGCCCCCGGCGTGTCGACGCCCGAGCTGTTCGACGACGGCGCGCAGCTGCTCGACGCCTGCGCGGAGCACGGGATGAACATCGGTGCGGTCATGGCGGTGCGCGAGGCGAGCCTCATCGGCGAGGAGCGCTGCGTCGCCTCGATGCGCCGCGTGCTCGATGTCATGCGCGAGGAGACCACCTCCCCGCTCACGCATCCCCAGCGCTCCCTCGGCGGCTTCATCGGTGGCGAGGCCCGCATGGTCGATGCCACGCGTGGCGGCGCGATCGGCGCCGCGTTGCTGGGTGAGGTGCAGACGTCCGCCGTGGCGCGCGCCATGGCGGTGCTCGAGCGCAGCGCCAGCATGGGCGTCATCGTCGCGGCGCCCACCGCGGGCTCCGCAGGCGTCGTCCCCGGGTGCGTCCTTGCGGTCGCCGACCACCTGGGCCTCGACGACCACCAGATCATGGACGCGCTGTTCTGCGCCGCCGCGATCGGCCTCAACCTCTCCACCTCCGCCTGCGTGGCGGGCGCCGAGGGAGGATGCCAGGCGGAGGTCGGCAGCGCAGCGGCCATGGCAGCCGCCGCCCTCGTCCAGATGCTCGGCGGCTCCCCGGCATGCGCGCTCGACGCCGCCTCCATCGCCCTGTCCAACCTGCTCGGCCTGGTATGCGACCCGGTCGGCGGGCTCGTCGAGGTGCCGTGCCAGAACCGCAACGCCATCGGCGTGGCCGCCGCCTTCTCGGCGGCGCAGCTCGCCTTGGCGGGCGTGCGCAGCTTCGTCCCCTTCGATGAGATGGCCAAGGTCATGCTCGCCGTGGGCCACGCGCTTCCCGCCAGCTTGCGAGAGACCGCAAAGGGCGGCATCGCCGTCGCGCCCTCGGCGCGCGCGGCGTGTGAGCGCTGCGGCATCTGCGGATAGAGCAGATAGAGCGGCCGTTCACAGCGCTTGGCTAAAGCGCTGGCAGCAGCGACGAGACGCGCTCGTGGTCGATGCGTGTTGATGTCCTCAAATAGCTGTGAAACAACCCCTCACGGCGCGCATTTGTCGAGATGGATAGGTATAATCCATCTCCGGAAACGAACGTCGGGCGCGAAGCCCGCAGCACCTCGACACGCAAAGGACAGACAAGAGATGCCCTATACCAACGACGACGGTCGTCAAGTTCCGTCCGGCTCCCCTGCCGCCGGCAGCAGGTTCGCCCGCACCGACCGCCTCGAGCCCGTCCGCCCGGGCCAGATGCCCGCGCGCCGCACGGGCGGCGCCCACATGGCGTCGAGCGACCGTCAGACCCCGGCAAGCCAGGCCCCGACCGATCAGACGCCGACACCCGCCACCACGCAGATGCCCGGCCGCACCCCGCTGCCCCAGCAGCGCCGCACCGCACCCGCCAACACCGCCTACATGCCCCGCTCCGCCTACTCTGCCGCGAGCCAGGACACCTACGCCGGCCCCGCTCGCACGACCGTGATGGGCGCGCGCGGCACCGACAACCGCGGCGGTACCGATCCGCAGCTCGTTCCCCCCGTCGACCTGTACTCCGCGCACCGCGGCGACAACGACGCCGAGGCGCCTCGCGACCATCGCGCGCTCAAGATCGGTCTCGGCGTGGTGGCGGGCCTTCTCGTCGCCGGCTACATCGGCGGCATCGTCGCGTTCTCCAACCTGTACTATCCCGGCACCACCATCGCCGGTGTCGACGTGTCGCTCACCGATGCCGGCACCGCCGCCGAGCGCATCGAGTCCACGGTCGCCGACTACTCCCTGACCGTCAGCGGCCTCGGCTTCGAGTGCGTCTACACGCCCGAAGCCGGCACCTTTGCGGTGGATGCCCAGCAGGAGGCCACGACGGTGCTCAACGCCAACGAGGCCATCATCTGGCCCGTCAAGCTTATCTCGAGCCTTGCGGGCGGCGGGCAGGCGAATGACGAGACCGCTTCCAACCTGACGGCGACCTACGACAAGCAGGCCCTCGAGGCCGCCCTGGGCGCCGCGGTCGACGAGTTCAACGCCGACCGCCCCGGCACCTTCGATGCCGCCGGCGCATATGACGAGGAAGAGGGCAAGTTCACGGTCGCCCGCGCCCGTGCGAGCCAGAAGCTCAGCCGCGACGCCGTGATCGCTGCCGCCGAGGACGCCATCTCCCATGCGCAGGCCACCGCAGAGCTCGACGACACCATGTACGAGGAGCTCGCAGGCGGCGCCACCGACGAGCAGCTGCAGGCAGCCTGTGACGCCGCCAACGAGATCATCGGTGTCAACGTCGACCTCACGATGGGCGGAAAGACGGTCGCCACGCTCGACGGCAAGACCATGACGCAGTGGATCACCTTCGACGAGGACCTGAACCCCACGCTCCAGAAGGACGGCCTGTCCAAGTGGATCCGTCAGCTTGCCGAGGCGCAGCTCGACACCGTGGGAACCGAGCGCCGCTACACCCGTCCCGACGGCAAGGAGGTCGACGTCTCCGGCGGCGAGTACGGCTGGGTCAGCAACGAGGCCGAGCTCGCTGAGCTCATCCAGGCTGCCGTCAAGAACAAGCAGACCGGTGAGATCGAGATCCCCACGAAGCAGGAGGCGGCGCAGTACAACGGCGCCGGCGGCCGCGACTGGGGCGCCTACGTCGACATCGATATCAGCGAGCAGTACGTCCGCTACTACAGCGCCGACGACGAGCTTCTGTGGGAGTCCGGCTGCATCACCGGCAACCCCAACGAGAACAACGACACCCCCACGGGCATCTACAGCATCAACAACCTGGAGCGCGACGTCCAGCTCACCGGCAAGCGCGATCCCGAGACCGGCGAGCCTGAGTACATCAGCTACGTCGACTACTGGATGAGCTTCATCGGCGGCGCCGTGGGCCTTCATGACGCCGACTGGCAGGCCTCGTCGAGCTTCTCCGACCCCACCGCCTATACGTGGACCGGAAGCCACGGCTGCGTGAACCTTCCGCCCTCGAAGGCCGCCGAGCTGTTCGATCTGCTGAGCATCGGCGACTGCGTGATCGTCCACTACTAGCGACAGCGTCCGTCATCGACGGTTTGAAGGGAGGGGCCCTGCGGGGCCCCTCGTTTTGTATGGCAGCATGACACGGCGCCTGGCGCCATTTCGCCAAACGCAGCCTCACCATGACGATTCCGTCATGCGGGATGCGCCGAATCGCCCGCCCAGTCATGCTACGATGGGGCGGCTACCCGTTGCACGCGAAAGGCAATCCATGAGCTTGAAGATCCTTGTCGTGGAGGACGATCCGTTCATCGTCACCTCTCTCACCGAGCTGCTTGCAAGCGAAGGATATGCCGTCGACCACGTCTCTCGCCAAACCGACGCAATCGCCCGTATCGAGTCGGGCGAGAACGCTTACGCGCTTGTCCTCCTCGACATCACCCTTGCCCAAGGCAACGGATTCGCCACCTGCTCGGCCATCAAGCAGCTCGCGCCGGAGCTGCCTATCATCTTCCTCACGGCCTCCGACGACGAGTTCGATACGGTCACCGGCCTCACCATGGGCGCCGACGACTATATCGCCAAGCCCTTCCGTCCGCGCGAACTACTCGCTCGCATCGCCGCGACCATTCGGCGCTCCCATCCTGCAAAGCGTATCATCGCGTTCGGTCCGCTTACCATCGACACCGAGCGCGCGCATGTGGAGCGTGCAGGCGTCGAGCTCGTCCTTTCCGCTCTCGAGTACCGCCTGCTCCTGCTGTTTGCCACCAACCAGGGCAAGCTCATTACACGCGAGCAGATTCGCTGCGCACTGTGGGATGACGCAGGCACCTATATCGAGGAGAACACGCTGTCGGTCTACATCAAGCGCCTGCGTGACAAGATCGAGGATGACCCCGCACATCCGGCGCTCATTCAAACGGTGCGCGGACTGGGCTATAAGGCTCACGAATAGAGGCAAGCGGAATGTGGTTGCTGAGGAATCGCGAAGTCATACGGGCGCTTGCGGCGTGGGCGGCGCTTTCCGTCGCGGCCGCGGCGCTCGGGTTTTACCTTGCCGCATGGCCAGGCGTCGTCTGGCGCTCATCGCCTCCATGCTCGCAAGCATCCCCTTCCTTGCGCTCACATGGCGTCGCTACCGCATGCTGGCACAACTATCCGAGCGCATCGATGACGTGCTGCACGGCGAACGCTCGCTCGACTTCTCCACCATGGCCGAAGGGGAGCTTGCGATTCTGGGCAGCGAACTCGACAAGATGGTCATGCGCCTGAACCTCACCGCTGACGAGTTGGCGCGCGAGAAGCAGGCCTTGGCAGATGCCCTTGCCGACATCTCCCATCAAATCAAAACGCCGCTCACCTCGCTCTCCATCACCACCGAGCTGGTGCGCAAGCATCTCGCCGAGGTGCCTGAATGCGCCGAGGACCTCGAGCGCATGCGTCGTATCGAGCAGCTCGAGATCCGCGTCGAGCATCTTGTTGCGACCCTGCTCAAACTTGCTCGACTCGATGCGGGTACGATCCGGCTCGCCTGCGACCGGGTCCTCGTGGGAGATGTCGTAGGCGCGGCAGTCCAACCGCTTGCCGTCGCGCTCGATATCGCCGACGTTGTACTCAGGACCGACGTCGCCGATGGATGCAGCTTTTGCGGCGACCTTGCATGGACCGCCGAGGCGCTCGGCAACATCGTGAAGAACTGCATGGAGCACACGCCTGCGGGCGGCACGGTGCGCATCACCGCCTGGGAGGACGCGCTCGCTTGCCGTATCCGCGTGACGGATACCGGACCCGGTATCGCCGAGAAAGATCTGCCGCACATCTTTGAGCGCTTCTACCGCGGCGCATGTGACGACGAGGCCGGATCCGCCGTCAATCCTGCAGGCGTCGGCATCGGCCTCTCCCTTGCGCAGAGCCTTATCACCGCTCAGGGCGGCACGCTTACCGCGAAGAACGCCCGAGACGACACCGGGCGTGTATGCGGCGCGCAGTTTGACATTGCGTTTTTCCGAGCGATCGTCTAGCTGTCCGCCGCCCACCCGGTGCCAACCCGTCCCCGCCCGGCGTAATTTCACCCTAGGGATTTTTCTACATCACCGAGCTTTTGCTCCCGTGATGTAGAAAAATCCCTAGGGTGAAATTACGCCGGGCGAGAGGGGCTCGCACAGAGCCTGTCGTGACGGATATGTCACGCAGCGGTCACGGGGGCGCAAGGGCATTCGTGCAGTATGGTTGGTGACGTATCCACATAGCACCCAGGAGCACCTATGAACATCCTTTCGGTTGAGCATCTGACCAAGGTCTACGGCACGGGCGATACAGCCGTGCGCGCCTTGGACGACGTGAGCTTCACGGTCGCCGCCGGCGAGTTCGTCGCCATCATCGGCAGCTCGGGCTCGGGCAAATCGACGCTGCTGCACCTTATGGGCGGTGTCGACCGCCCCACCTCGGGAACCGTTCGCCTGCAAGGTCAGGATATCTTCGAGCGCAGCGATGAGCAGCTCGCTGTCTTCCGTCGGCGTGAGGTCGGTCTTGTCTATCAGTTCTACAACCTCATCCCCGTGCTCGACGTGGTGGAGAACATGACGCTGCCCGTCCTCATGGATGGACGCGAGGTCAACGCCAAGCGGCTCGATATGCTGCTCGGCGCGCTCGGCCTGCGCGGTCGCGAGCGCTACCTGCCCAACCAGCTCTCCGGTGGCCAGCAGCAGCGCGTCGCCATCGGCCGCGCGCTCATGAACGCACCCGCCGTGGTGCTCGCTGACGAGCCGACCGGCAACCTCGACTCCAAGAACTCCGCCGAGATCATGGCGCTGCTACGCAGCTCCAACCGCAAGCTCAAGCAGACGCTCATCGTCATCACCCACGACGAGGACATCGCGCTCATGGCCGACCGCGTCATCGCCATCGAGGACGGCCGCCTCGTTCGCGACGAGCGCCGCCGCCCCGTGCCTTCCGCGGTCATGGGCGGTGCCGCGCGCAAGGTGGATGGAACGAACACGTCCCCATCTGACCCATTCGGGCGGGAGGTGCGCTAGGATGGGCATCTTCACGCGTTTCACCGTCAAATCGCTCAAGCAGAACCGCACGCGCACCGTCGTTTCGATCATCGGCGTCGCGCTTTCGGTCGCGCTCATCACCGCCGTGCTCACGAGCGTCGTCTCGCTCACGAACATGCTCATCGAGCGCACCGCGGCCGACGAGGGCTGGTGGTACGCCGAGACCGCCGGCATCACGACAGACGACCTCGAGCGCCTCGAGGACGACCCCAAGGTCACCGACCTCATGACCATCGCCGATATGGGCACCGTCTCGCTCGGCGAGGACAACTCCGACATCTTCGGGAAGTACCTCTACGCGAAGACCTGGCCGAACGTGGCGGGCAAGGACGAGCCCCTCGTCTCGACGCCCGAAATCGTCGCCGGGCGCGCGCCCGAGGCCCCGGACGAGATCATCCTCCCCCATCCCCTGCAGAACGCCGCGCTCGCCGCCTGCGGCCTCACTACGGCGGACGGCGGCCCCATCGAGATCGGAAGCCGCATCACGCTCGATCTGGGCACGCGCACGGTCACGAGCCGCGCGGATGGAGCAAGCATCACGGCGACGGCCATTCGTGGTGACTACATCGACGAGGCCACGCAGATCGAGTCCTACAAAGCGGACCTTGGCAGCATTGAGGGCACCGTCGTTGGCTTCTACCGCGCCTGGGGCTACTCCCCCATCTACTCGCTCCAGGGCAACATCGCCTACGTCTACGACGACGGCAGCGCCGTTGAGCGCGCCATCACCGACGATTCGGCCGCGACCTGGGCGGGCGCGCTCTTCCGCACCGCGAACCCGGCGGACGCCGAGCCACTCGCCGACGAGATCGCCAACGTCCACGGGCGCACCGTCGACGGCGCCTCGACCGTGCACAGCTCCCTCATCCGCTGGATGGGCGCGACGCCGGACACCGCCATCTGGAACACGCTCTACCAGATCGCCGGCATCCTCGCCATCATCGTGGTCGTCGCGGGCGTGTCGCTCGTCTACAACTCCTTCGCCATCTCGGTAGCCGAGCGCACGCGGCAGTTCGGCCTCCTCTCGAGCCTCGGCGCGAGCCGCCGGCAACTCCGGCGCACGGTGCTCACCGAGGCGCTCATCATCGGCGTCATCGGCATTCCCGCAGGGCTCGCGCTCGGCCTCGCTGGCTGCTTCGTGGTATTCGGCGCACTCGGCGAGGGCATCACGATGATGACCGGGGGCACGGAGGCGCAGGTTGTCGTGAGCCCCGTCGCACTCGCCATTGCCGCGCTCCTCGGCCTTGTCACGCTCCTCGTGAGCGCCTGGGTCCCCGCGATCCGCGCGAGCCGCGTCTCGGCCGTCGACGCCATCCGCCAGACGCAGGACGTGCACCTCTCCTGTCGCGCTCGCCGTGCGCAGCGCCGGGCTGCGCGCCGTGGCGAAGCAGGCTCGCTCGCGCGGCCGCTCGGTCTCGCCGGGCGCCTGTTCGGCATTCCCGGCTTCATCGCCCATAAGAACCTCACGCGCGCGAGCTCCAAGGGACGCGTCACCGTGGCCGCGCTCGCTGTCTCGGTCGCCCTGCTCATCGCCTCCGGCTCCATCGCTAACGCCATGAGCTATGCGAGCGGCACGGCCGTGGACACCATGGAGGGGCAGGACCTGCTGCTCTACATCGATGCGACGGGCGCCGAAGCTGACCAGACACTCGCGCTCGCGGACGGCAAGGTGAACGGTTCTGCCATGCAGCAGGTACTCGGGCGCTTCTATGCCGACGTGCAGGATATCGATGGCACCACGGCGAACGGTTACACCACGATCTACGTCGCCGAGGGGATCTTCCCCGCAGGCATGCTGAACGCCTCGATCGAGAACGTCGACGGACGGGTGCCGCTCGCCGACGGCTCCTGGTACGGGAGCGCGTACGTGGAGTTCATCGACGACGCGAGCTGGCAGGACTATATCGATGAGCTCGGCCTCTCGCGCGAGGAGTTCTGCAACCCGGATCGGCCGCGCGCCGTCGCAGTGAACGCATACCGCGTGAATGATGGGCAGACCTATGGCGACTACCAGCCGTTCGATAGCACCGGCACCATGCGCTCGATCGAGTTCGCAGACCTGGATGGCCGCTTCATCTCCGAGGTTGAAAGCGCTCCCGACGGCTCGCTCCAGGCGATCTACTACGACAACGACGGCACCGAGCACAGCCTTCCGCTCGACGAGGCAGTTGCACGCGAAGACGGCGTCGAGGTGGGCGCGCTCGCCGACCACGCGCCGACGTGCGTGACGAACTCTTCCTCGACGCTGCAGCTCATCCTGCCCGCCTCTGCCATCGGCCTCGCCGACACCATGGGCTACCAGCGCGCGAGCATGTCCTTCGACGCAGGCGGAGACGCTGCGCGCGCCACCGACGCGCAGGACGCGCTCGAGGGCGTCGCGGCCGACTACCCCGAGCTCGATATCACCTATACGAACGTCGCCCAGGGCAAGCTGCAGGCGCGCCTCATGGCCACGACGGTGAACACGTTCATCTACTGCTTCGCCGTCATCACCGGGATCATCGCCGTGGCGAACGTCTTCAACACACTCGCGAACGCCCTCATCCTGCGCCGCCGCGAGTTCGCGATGCTCAAGTCCATCGGCATGGGTAACCGCGCGTTCCGCCGCATGATCGCCTACGAGTGCGCGAGCTACGCGCTGCGCGGGTTCGCGATCGGGTTCGTCCTCGCCGCGCTCGCGAGCTTCGGGCTCTACCAGGCTATGACGACCTCGTACAGCACGTACGAGTTCCAGCTCCCCTGGGCACAGATCGGGCTCTCGGTCGTCGTGATCCTTGCGGTGATCCTCGCGAGCGTGACCTACGCCCTGCGCCGCACCCGCGCCGCCAGCGTCGTCGAGGCCCTCCGAACCGAATAACCTGACGGCGGAGACAGCGCCTGACACCTAAACATATAGGAAGCGGAATGGTGCGTGACGCTTTTTCACACCAAGGAGACAGGTTCATCCGCGCGGGTGGACCTGCCTCCTTTCCGGATGCGAAACGGTGCCTGGTACAATTCCACCCGCCCTCGGCGCGCGACGCGTTCAGCTAGAGATGACGGGAAAGAAAGTTCCCGACGATCGCGGCGTAGCGCTCGGGATGGGTGTAGCTGCTCGCACCGTGAGCCGCGTCTTCGAACAGCACGCGCTCCTTCACGGGGCTCGCACAGGCCTCATACACCGCATCGAGCATAGCGGGCGGCACGAAGGAGTCGTCCGCTCCATGTATGAACAGCATCGGCACGCGTGCGGCACGCAGACGCTCCACCGCGCTCGCCTCGCTAAACCCGTAGCCCGCACGGGCGCGACACACAACCTGTGCCGCGTCGAGCAAGGGATGCACGGGCAGATGCATCAGGTTGCGCATCTGGACGGCGAGCTCGTCCCACACGCTCGTGTAACCGCAGTCCTCGACGATGCAGCGCACCTGCGACGGCAGATCCAGGCCCGATGCCATCATCACCTCGGCGCCGCCCATCGACACGCCGTACAGGGCGATGCGCGCCTGGGGATCAAAGGCGATCAGCGCATCGATCCAGGCGAGCAGATCGTACGCATCGAGCCAGCCCATGCCCACATAGCGATCGTCGTTGCGCTCGTGCCCGCGCGCCGCGGGAAGCAGGACCGAATAGCCCGCCCGATGTGCGACAAACGCCTCGCGGGCAAGGTCGCTCGGACGCCCGCTGTATCCATGACACAAAATGAGGTACCTGTGGCCCTCGTCGGTGCTCTCGGGGGATCTGCGTCCATCCGGGGCGGGTACGACGCCTTCTCCCCAGATACGCCAACCGTACAGGACTCCCCCGTCGTGCGCCTCGATGGCGATGTCGCGCTTTGCCTCGTCAAACCAGGCGCGGGCGCGGATGCGAACCGGATCGTTGGCAAAGACGCTCATGTCAGCCCCGGTGGCCTCGCCCGAGTTGATGCGCGCCATGATGGAGTGCTTCGCGCGTGGGTTCAGCGCAAAATCGAACAGGGCGTTTCCGACAACGCCCAAGCCTGTTCCACCGGCAACCGCGATGCCGGCCGCCAAGGGACCGAGAAAATGAACCATAGACAACCAATCCAAGAAAAACGGCGCGTCCCTAAGGAAGCGCCGTCTGCACGTTACTTCTTTGCGCGGGGGCGTTTAGCGGCAAGGGCGGCAGGTGAAACCGTAATGCCTCCCTCGGTTCGCCTGACCTGCGTGCCGCGGTGACGAGGCGCACGGGTTGCAGACTTGGGCGCCGCGGCAGCCTCCTTGTCCGCCTCCTTGGCAGCGCCGGACGCCTCCATGCGCTCGACCTGCGCCGTCTCGATGGTGGAGGCGACAGCGGCCGCACTGGGAGCGCCCTTGCGGCTCTTACCGCGACCCAGCTTGGAGATGGCGCGGTCCCACCGGTCATGGATGCTCGCGTTGTGCGAACTCTTAAGACCGAGCAGCGGCGCGGCCAGAATCGTCGGCGCGATGAAGGTAATCAGACGCCACAGGAGGTAGCCCGCCGTAGCGGCGCTGCCGTAGAAGTGACCCAGGAACAGCGCGAAACCGCCCTCGGCGCCACCCGTGCCACCCGGCAGGGGCACGGCAGACGACAGCAGCTGCACGAAGGCGCTTGCCGCCATGACGGAGAAGAAGTCGACGTCATGATGGCCGAACGACAGCATGAGGAAGTACGGCACCAGGTAGAAGAAGGCCAGCTGGAGCATGGTGATCACGACGGTGAGCGCCATGGAGCTCAAGTGCCCTGCCGCCAGCTTGAACTTGTCAGAAAAAGCCATGACCTCGTTGTCGACGAACGCATGCCACGAGGCGGTCTTCTCGCGAGCGACGCCCACGCGCTCCATGACGCGGATGATCCAGTGCGCGACGCGCATGACCATACGGGGCATGAGCGCCACGGCAAAGATGCCGAGCAGGATGCACACGTGGCCGCCGAAGCTGAACACGCAGAGCAGCGTGATATCGCCGTACTGGGCGGCAAAGAACGGCATACGCGCAAGCAGCAGGATGGCGCCCCATGCGACAAGGCCAAACTGGTACACGATGAAGCGGGTGAACTGGATGGCGCCTGCCTCGCCGACGTTCTGACCGGCCTTGGTAAGGCGATAGATCTGAGCAGGCGTGGAACCCATCATCATGGGCGTGAGGTTGCCGAAGAAGATGCCGCTTGCCTCGACCGAGATGAGGTCGCGGATGCCCACCGGCGACGCGGGGTCGAGCCACACGGCGATGGCGTAAGCCGCGATGCCGAAGATGAGGTACAGCAGCATGCTCAGGCACGCAAGCGCCAGCCATCCGCCCTGCACCGTACTCATCGCAGCCCAGAACTGAGCGACCTGGCCGGTCACGACCAGGTATACAACGTAGATGATGAGGACGATGCCGATGAAGATGGCTCCGCGGCGCGCGCCCTTGTGGTCGTCGCCACCGGAAGGCTCGGCAGCCACTTTGGGCTTACGGGTCGTGTTGTGCGAAGCGTCCGACATGAATCCACCTTGGGTATCGTAAACGCGCCAGCGAGGGACGCGCAGCGTGCGTAGTGATTCCATTGTACGGCTCATGCGTCCCGGGTTCACGACGTCCTCGCCATCCGGAATAATTCCAGAGACCCGACGATGCGGCAGCTGCGTGCGAATCGCACGCGAGGGCCCCGGAGGGGTTAAAACACCCTAGGGATTATTTTACATGGCATACGAGAAATCGTATGCCATGTAAAATAATCCCTAGGGTGTTTTAACCCTCCGGGGCCGGGAAGGACCGGGTGCCTCCCCGCCGGACGGAGCTCGGAGGTCGCCGGGGTCCTCGCGCGTCAAAGTCCCGCGGCACGAAAAAGGGCTCCCGGAGG
>CASEEY010000022.1 GCA_949287055.1 uncultured Collinsella sp. | reverse complement strand
GCCGCTGAGCCTGCGCCCGCTCCGGCTCCCGCCGCTGCCACGTCCGCCGCTCCTGCCGGCGCGACCTCCCAGACCGCTCCCATGCCTGGCAAGATCATCGACGTCCAGGTAAAGGTCGGCGACACCGTCAACGCGGGCGATTCGGTCATGGTTCTCGAGGCCATGAAGATGGAGAACCAGATCATCGCCGAGTCCTCCGGCACCATCGCCTCTATCGCGGTTGCCAAGGGCGACATGGTGAACCCGGGCGACGAGCTGTTCAGCATCGCCTAGCGCTTAGCACTTCGCGCGCACCCGTGCGGTGCATCTATATAAGGAGAGACCATTGGAAGTACTGAATCAAGCCGCTGACGTGCTTACCGCGGGCGTGCTCGGCCTCGGTGCCGAGCCGGGCCGCATCGTGATGATGCTCGTCGGCATCCTTCTCATGTATCTGGGCATCAAGAAGGAGTACGAGCCCACGCTGCTCGTGCCCATGGGCCTCGGCACCATTCTGGTGAACATCCCCGATTCCGGCGTGCTGCTGACCGGCGGCGAGCCCGGCCCGTTCCAGATTTTGTTCGACATGGGCATCGACACCGAGCTCTTCCCGCTGCTGCTGTTCATCGGCATCGGCGCGATGATCGACTTCGGTCCGCTGCTGGCGAATCCGTTCCTGCTGCTGTTCGGCGCTGCCGCCCAGTTCGGCATCTTCTTCGTCATCATCGTGGCCGGCCTGCTCGGCTTCAACCTGGCCGACTCCGCCTCTGCGGGCATCATCGCTGCGGCCGACGGTCCCACGTCGATCTTCGTGGCCAACTCGCTGCAGTCCAAGTACCTGGGCGCCATCATGGTCGCCGCCTACTCCTACATGGCGCTCGTGCCCATCATTCAGCCGATCGCCATCAAGGCTGTGACCACCAAGAAAGAGCGCATGATCCGTATGGTGTACAAGCCCGGCTCCGTGTCGCAGACGGCTAAGATCATCTTCCCGATCGTCATCTGCATCGTCGCCGGCCTCATCGCCCCCGCGTCCCTGCCGCTCGTCGGCTTCCTGATGTTCGGCAACCTGCTGCGTGAGTGCGGCGTGCTCGACAACCTGTCGATGTCCGCCCAGAACGAGCTCGTGAACCTCATCTCCATCCTGCTGGGCCTGTGCGTGTCCGTCCGTATGCAGGCCGGTGAGTTCCTGCAGGTCGACACCCTCATCATCATGGGCCTTGGCTTGCTCGGCTTCGTGATGGACACCGTCGGCGGCATCATGTTCGCCAAGGTCCTGAACATCTTCCGCAAGGAGAAGATCAACCCCATGATCGGCGCGTCGGGCATCTCGGCGTTCCCCATGAGCTCCCGTGTTATCCAGCGTCTGGCCACCGAGGAGGATCCGGGTAACTTCATCCTCATGCAGGCGGCGGGCTCCAACGTCGCGGGCCAGATCGCTTCGGTCGTCGCCGGCGGTCTGATCCTCGGCATCGTTCCCGGCATGCTCTAAGAGAGGGGGATGTGAACGATGATTACCACTGAGATTCTGAGCGAGTCCCTGATCATTCTGGCCCTTGGCTGGGGCGGCATCTTCGTCGTCATGATCATCATCTACCTCGTGTCCATGGCGCTCATGCGCCTGTTCCCTGCGGACAAGGACAACTAGGTTTAGCGCTTACGCCGAGGGTGCGGACGGGCCAGGGTCCGCCGCACCCTCGAGCTTCACGGCACGGTGGTTGCCGTTTCATCGTACGAGCAGGAAGGGAGGAGCCGTGAGCGAGTCGATCGACGCGCTGATCGCGATGGTGTTCGACGGGCCCGAGGCACAACTCCCCGATATGCTCGACGCGCGCGAGCGCCGCGCCGCTTGCCAGCGCGAGCTGCTCGCGGATGCGCGCGACGACGAATCGCTGCTGTGCATCACCCTGTCCATCCCCGGCCCGCACAAGACCTCCGACGCGCTCGAGCATGTCTTCGATGTGCTGGCGGCGCAGGCCGAGGCGGCGCTCGACGGGGCCACGGTCCGCGAGCGGCGTTCGCTCGGCGGAGTCTCCGGCCCTGAGCTGCTCATGCTCGTCGAGCTGCCGGCGCGCGAGCTCAAGCGTCGCGTGGTGCAGGTCGAGCAGACGCATCCGTTGGGTCGCCTTGCCGACCTCGATGTGCTCGGGCGAACGGGCGATACGCTGTTTTCGGTCCAGCGAACCGAACTGGGGCTGCCGCCTCGCAGATGCCTGATCTGCGACGGCGAGGCCAAGGCGTGTGCTCGTTCGCGCGCGCACACCGTGTACGAAATGCAAGAAACAATTGCCCAGATGATTGAGCAAGGGGGTTATATCTAACCATGAGCAAGCAGATCAAGTTCACCGAGACCGCTCTGCGCGACGGTCAGCAGAGCCAGATCGCGACCCGCATGCCCATCGAGGACATGCTGCCGATCCTGGAGACGATGGACCAGGCCGGTTACTACTCCATGGAGGTCTGGGGCGGCGCCACGTTCGACTCCTGCCTGCGCTACCTCAACGAGGACCCGTGGGAGCGCCTGCGCACCTTCCGCGCTCACGTCAAGAACACCAAGCTCCAGATGCTGCTGCGCGGCCAGAACCTGCTCGGCTACCGCAACTACGCCGACGACATCGTCGAGAGCATGGTCAAGAAGTCCGTCGAGAACGGCATCGACGTCATCCGCATTTTCGACGCGCTGAACGACGTTCGCAACCTGCAGACCTCTATCCGTGCTGCCAAGGAGGCCGGCGGCGAGGTCCAGGCTGCCATCTGCTACACCACGAGCGACGTTCACACCGTGCCCTACTTCGTGAACCTCGCCAAGGAGATGGCCAGGGCCGGCGCTGACACCATCTGCATCAAGGACATGGCAGGCGTGCTCGAGCCCGGTGTCGCCACCGAGCTCGTGGGCGAGATCAAGGCCGCCGTCGACCTGCCGCTCGAGGTCCACACCCACTGCACCGCAGGCATCGCCGAGATGACGCTGCTGAACTCTGTTGCCGCCGGCGCCGACATCATCGACACCGCCATCTCCGCTTTCGCGGGCGGCACCTCGCAGCCCTGCACCGAGTCCATGGCCATCGCACTCGAGGGCATGGGCTACTCGACCGGCCTGAACATGGACAAGCTCGAGGCCATCGCTCAGCACTTCGCGCCCGTGCGCACCAAGTTCAAGGAGAACGGCACCCTGAACCCCAAGGTCATGGAGGTCGAGCCCAAGGCGCTGCTGTACAAAGTGCCCGGCGGCATGCTGTCCAACCTTATCTCCAACCTCAAGGACCTCGGTGTGTCCGACAAGTACAACGAGGTTCTGGCCGAGGTTCCGCGCGTCCGCGCCGACCTTGGTTACCCGCCGCTGGTGACCCCGCTGTCCCAGATGGTCGGCTCCCAGGCCATGATGAACGTCGTGACCGGCGAGCGCTACAAGGTCGTCCCCAAGGAGATCAAGGACTACGTCCACGGCCAGTACGGCAAGTCCCCGGCGCCGATCGACCCTGAGGTCCAGAAGCTGATCATCGGCGACGACGAGCCCATCACCTGCCGTCCGGCCGACCTGATCGAGCCCGCGATGCCCAAGCTGCGCGAGGAGATCGCCCAGTACGCCAAGACCGAGGAGGACGTGCTCGATTACGCCCTGTTCCCCGAGCAGGCGCGCGACTTCCTGGGCCGTCGCGAGGATCCCTTCTACGACGTCCCCGTCCAGGAGGTCGAGGTCTCCATCGAGGCCTAACCGACAAGGCGGTGCCAGGTACAAACTTGTCGCTTGCGGGCGGCATCCGGGGCAACCCGGGTGCCGCCCGTTTTCATGTGGGACCTCAGCGGGCCTTATAAACACGACGGTGCTGATTTCCTGACGACGAGGAGTCAGCGCGCGCCTCTTTTGGCTTATAGGACAAAAGGTGTGTCTGATTACGGGGCATCGACGCAGGTAGATGCCCTCTTTTACTTTTAAAAATTAGCGTCCGCCCCTTTTCCTGCCACAGAGAGAAAGCAAGCGCATCCCGTTGGTCTCGTCCGACGCGCAGCGCCCGCCCTCCTCTTCCGCAGAAAGAAAGCGCCCGCCGGCGGGATGCCGACGGGCGCTTCGTGCGCGATGATGTGTGCACTACGAGCGGTTACTCGCCGAGAATCGTCTTCTTGATGGACGCGGCGGCCCTCTTGCCGGCGCCCATGGCGAGAATGACGGTTGCGGCACCGGTCACGATGTCGCCGCCGGCCCAGACCTTCGGGTTGCTCGTGCGGCCGTCCTCATCGGTCTCGATGAGGCCCCAGCGGTTGAGCTCGACGTCGGCGCAGAGCTTGGCGAACGGGTTCGCGCGCGTGCCGATGGCGGTAATGGCCACGTCGCAGGGGATGGCGAAGTCGCTGCCCTGGACGGGGACCGGACGACGGCGGCCGGAGGCATCCGCCTCGCCGAGCTCCATGCGCTGGAGCTCGATGGTGGATACGAAGCCGTCGGGACCGGGCAGGAACTTCAGCGGGCTGCAGAGCTCGAGGATCTCGACGCCCTCTTCCTTGGCGTGGTGGATCTCGGCGCGACGCGCAGGCATCTCGGCCTCGGTACGACGGTAGGCCAAGGTGACCTTCTCGGCGCCCAGGCGCAGCGCGGTGCGCGCGGCGTCCATGGCGACGTTGCCGCCGCCGAAGACCACGACGTTCTTGCCGTGCTTGACGGGGGTGTCGTACTCAGGGAACTGATAGGCCTTCATGAGGTTCGTGCGGGTGAGGTACTCGTTGGCGCAGTAGACGCCGGGGAGGTTCTCGCCGGGAACGTGCAGGAAGCGCGGCAGGCCAGCGCCGACGGCGAGGTACAGCGCGTCGAAGCCGTCCTCCTCGAACAGCTCGTCGGCGGTGAACAGGCGGCCGGCCACCGAGTTGTACTCAAAGTGGACGCCGAGCTGCTCCAGGCCGTCGATCTCGCGCTTGACGATGTCCTTGGGCAGACGGAACTCGGGGATGCCGTAGGTCAGCACGCCGCCGCCGGTGAAGAACGCCTCGAACACGGTGACGTCGAAGCCCTCGCGCGCAAGCTCGCCCGCGCAGGCGATGCCGGAGGGGCCGGAGCCCACGATGGCGACCTTGTGGCCGTTAGACGGCTTGCACTCAGGCGCGGTGCCGACTTCCTCTGACATGTCGCCGAGCATGCGCTCGAGCTGGCCGATGGCGACGGGGTCGCCCTTCTTGCCGAGGATGCACTTGCCCTCGCACTGGTTCTCCTGCGGGCAGACGCGACCGCAGACGGAGGGCAGCAGGTTGTCGGCCTTGATGGTGGACAGAGCGCCGGCCCAGTCCTCCTCGCGGATCTTCTCGATGAACTGCGGGATGTGGACGCCGACCGGGCAGCCCTCCATGCACAGGGGCTTCTTGCAGTCGAGGCAGCGGTTGGCCTCGGCGATGGCGTCAGCCTTGGTGAAGCCCTTGTCGACGGGGCGGAAATCGTGGGCGCGCTCGTCCGCGGGCTCCTCGTTGGCAGGGGTGCGCGGAGCTCCGATGTTGGGACGGTACTTTACTTCTGACATGCGCAGGCCTCCTCGTAGCGCGTGATGGACTGAGCCTCTTCGGTCTTGTACGTCGCCTGACGGTGCGCCAGGTCGTCCCAGTCGACCAGGTTGGCGTCAAAGTCCGGGCCATCGACGCAGGCGAACTGGGTCTCGCCGCCGACCTCGACGCGGCAGCAGCCGCACATGCCGGTGCCGTCGACCATGATCGGGTTCAGGCTGGCAACGATAGGAATCTTGTGCTCGCGGCAGGTGAGGGTGGAGAACTTCATCATCGGGACGGGGCCGACGCAGAACGCGGCGTCGATGGTGTCGGTCTCGCACAGGCGCGCGAGCGGCAGGGTGACGACGCCCTTCTCGCCCATGGAGCCGTCGTCAGTGGTGACGAAGAGCTCCTCGAGCGGCAGCGCGGCGAACTGCTCAAAGAGGATGAGCAGGTCCTTGGTGCGGGCGCCCATGATGACGTAGACCTTCTTGCCCTGCTCGCACAGCATGCGCGCGACAGGGTAGGCGATGGCCAGGCCAACGCCGCCGCCGATGACGGCGACGCTGTCGCCCTCGATCTCGGTCGGCTTGCCCAAAGGACCGGTGATGTCGCGGATCTCCTCGCCCTCCTCGAGCTTGGAGAGGCACTCGGTTGTCTTGCCGACGACCATGAAGATGAACTCGACCCAGCCTTCCTCGGGATTCCAGTTGGCGAAGGTGAACGGCACGCGCTCGCCCGTCTCGTCGACACGCACCATGAGGAACTGGCCCGCATGAGCGTGCTTGGCCATCCTCGGCGCATGGACACGGAACTCGAAGACCTTCTCCGAGAACTGCGTCTTTTTAAGGATCTTGTACATAAAACCCCTCTCTTATCAGGCGGGGGCGCCGATGCCGGCGAAGGCGGGCGTCCCGTTTGCAACCCAGCACGCGCGGTGTGCGCATACAGCATTCAGTATACTATCGCGCGCGCCGCTGCACGCGACAGCTCGGTAGGTGGATGGATGAGGATGCGCCCCGTTCATCCCGCCGAAGCGGCATGAACGGGGCGCATTCCTGACCGTGTCATGCTGTACTGTGCTTAGTGCTTGCCGCTGTTGGCGGCGCTGCCGTTCACGTGATCGCGGGCAAAGATGACGCCGCGGGTGAGAGCGAGCGCAGCTGCCTCGGCAGCGCGGAAGGCCGTGTCGTCGAATTCCTCCGCCTCGCGGGCCCGCAGCTGCTTGAGCACGAAGTCGGCTACAGCCATGCGTCCCGGGGGATCGCCGATTCCGACGCGGATACGGCTGAAATCGCGGCTTCCGAGTTTGTCGATGATGGAGCGAAGGCCGTTGTGGCCGGCGTGTCCACCGCCGACCTTGACGCGCACGTCGCCTGCGGGGATGTCGAGCTCGTCGTGGATGACGAGCAGCTCTTCCGGGGAAATCTTATGCGCTGCGCACAGCTTGGAGATAGGGCCGCCGCTGGTGTTCATATAGGACTGCGGCTTGACGAGCAGGACCTCGCGCTTGCCGCCCTCGGCGTCCGCGTCGTTGACCTGGATGCTTGCCATCTCGGCGCCCGACTGGTTTTTCCAATACGTGACGTTTGCCTGGCGCGCCAGCGCGTCGACGGCGCAGAAGCCGGCGTTGTGCCTTGTGCGCGCGTATTCGTCGCCGGGGTTGCCCAGGCCGGCGACCATGCGGATCTTCTTGGGCTGAGCCGCTGCCATGCGGTCTCCTTTCGCGTGCGTTTTGACGTCCAACATGGTGACGAGGGTGCGCCGGATTGTCAATTTTGAGGGCGCTTCACCTTAAGGTGGACAATTTGTTCAGATATGAAGGTTTCAGCGCTGCCGGGCACCCTGAGATCCAGCTGTTCTTGCCGTATCGGGGCGTTGCTGCCAGAAGCGACCGTCGCGCTGCTGTTGACTGATAAACTGATATATTGCGTTATAAACGACTATCTCTTGAGTAAGCCCCCTGCAACCTTCATATCTGAATAAATTGTCCACTTTGGGTGCGCAGGCATTCGATTTGCCCTGTGCTCAAGATGGCACAAGCATCTGGATGCTGGGGAAGAGGATCAAACTGCCGCAAGCCCCGTCCCTTTTCGAAGGCCGTTCAGGAGATCTTGCTGCCGTTTCCGGTATCCATTGACCCGATAGCGGAAGCGCCTTCCCGCTGCACGATAAATCGAGATGGCAATCGCTTCCAAGGCAGTGACATCGCACATCTGCTCGCGTGTCACAGTGATGACCGAGATGCCCATTCCTTTCAGACCATTGTTTCGCTTGGCATCATGCAGCGCAGAGCGCGCCGCTTCGTGGTATTCGCCGTTGTACTCGAGTGCGGTCTTGGCTGCTGCTATGTAGGCGTCGCAGATCGCGTAGGGTATGCCGGAAGCCATGCTGACGGCATGGGAGTCAAAATCGATTCGCTTGTTGAGCTGTATGCCGCCTTTTGATAGGCCGTTGCATGCAAAGCCTCCCTGGCCCATAGGGAGTCCGAAGACGCCGTACATGATTGACTCCATGGGAGATGCCGAGCCGCTCGCAACGTGGCGGACCGCCTTTCGAAATGCGGCGAATTTGCTGCTTTTCGCCCATTTTGACAAAGCTTGGAGTTCTTTGATGGTCGTTGCAGGCTCACATCCGTATCGAATCTGCTGGACGGAAGGAGGCAGCTGTGCATCCTGTTTATGGGGCCGATCGTCCGCATCGCGGCTGCCGGCAGCTTCGCTTTTGGTTTCGGCAGCCTTGTCCTCTGCGCTCCAGGTTTCCCCTTCTGCGATGGGGAAAGTCGCCTCTTCGGGGAGAGTATAGGTGCCGAGAAGCTCCATAAGCAGCATGAACGTTTCCTCATAGGAGTGATTAAGGGAATACTGCAGTGCGGCAACGGCGGGGGAGACAGCGTAGATGCCGGGCTCAGCACGCAAGATGGTGCCTGTTGGCAGAGCTCCCGTTTGAACATGGGCGATGACGCTGGCGGGTTTTGTGGGCCGTCGCGATTTAGGGGATGCGACAAGGATGTGTAGCGGGAAGGGATAGGCTTCGTCTAAGAATCCGAGCCTGTCAAAATAAGCCATATCGAGCTGTGCGGTATTTGGAACGCAGTCCTTCAGGGCGCGACGCGCATCAGCGGCAGATAGGGTTTCCCATGTCATGTGGGAGTGAATCCTTCGTTCGCGTCGAATTGCGCGAAGAGCGTTGATGTGAGAGAAAACTAGAGTAGCCATGGCGAAAATAATACAATACATATGGCGCGACATATAAAGAAATATAAACAGCATTAGGGTAAATCTGGTGGATGACGTAAACGGAAGCCAGAACTGCCTGGGAACTAGGGGCGGCGTCGGGCATGTGCGTAGTCGCGACGCCCTAGGCGGACAATTTGTTCAGATATGAAGGTTGCAGAAGGCTTACTCGAAGGGCAATCGTTTATAACGCAATATCTTAGTATGTCTATCAACGTCGGCGTGGCGGACGCTGCTGCTGACAACGTTCCGATACGGAAAAATGGCCGGATTTAGGGGTGCCCTATGGTGCCGAAACCTTCATATCTGAACAAATTGTCCAAGATGGGTACGGGGATACGTGACGGCGCGCTCGGAGGCGTCTGGACGGGAGCCTGTGCGCCCCATCTGAGCGTCCGAGCAAGGACAGCGGCGCGCATGCTGCAACTCGTGCGCGCCCGCAGCAAAAACAGGGGCTCGCGGCGAATGCCGCGAGCCCCTGCACTGGTGGCGTTGTGATGACGCGTGCTGTTACAGCGCGAAGTCGCCGCCCACGAGCTTGGAAACGGACTGCTCGACGTAGACGGCCTCGATGGCGTCGGCGAACTCATCGGCGACGGTGATGGTCTTGATCTTGCCGCCGACCTCGACGGGGATGGAGTCGGAGACGACGCACTCGACGATCGGCGCCTCGTTCAGGCGCTCGATGGCCGGGCCGGAGAAGATGCCGTGCGTGGCGCAGACATAGATGTCGCCGGCGCCGAGCTTCTTGAGCTCGCGCACGTTGGCGCACAGGGTGCCCGCGGTGTCAATCATGTCGTCGTTGATGATGCAGGTCTTGCCCTCGATGTTGCCGATGATGCCCATGACCTCGGCGGCGTTGTGACGCGGACGGCCCTTGTGGGCGATGGCCAGGTCGCAGCCGAGCATGTCGGAAAGCTTCTTGGCGGCCTTCGCGCGGCCGACGTCGGGGGACACGACGACGAGCTTCTCGGTGTCGAAGCCCTTGGCGTTGTAGTAGTCGCCGAACAGCGGGAGAGCGGACAGATGGTTCACCGGGATGTCGAAGAAGCCCTGGATCTGGCCCTGGTGCAGGTCAAGGGTGATGATGCGGTCGACGCCCGCGCGCTCGAGCAGGTTGGCGACGAGGCGTGCGGTGATGGGCTCGCGCGGCGCGGCCTTGCGGTCCTGGCGCGCGTAGGCGTAGTGCGTGATGACCGCGGTGATGGTGCGGGCGGAGGCGCGCTTGGCGGCATCGGTGGCCACGAGCAGCTCCATGAGCATGTCGTTGACGTTGGGTCCGGCGATGGACTGAACCAAGAAGACGTCGGCGCCGCGGACCGACTCGTCAAAGCGAGCGTAGATCTCGCCGTTCGCAAACTTCTCGAGAGCGAGACCCGAGAGCTCGACATCCAGGATGTCTGCGATCTTCTGCGCGAGCGGTCGGTTGCATGAGCCCGAATACAGGCGCAGCGTCTTGAACATCTGCTGGGTCAATTTGTGGTCCTGTGCTGGCATTTGCCGATTCTCCTTAGCTCTTGGACTCCCATGCCCTTCCCAAACGGCTACAGCCGGGCGCGCCTGCGCTCGGTGTAGCCCTCTATGATGCGCTGCTCGGAACGCTCGAGGGCGAGCGCTCCGTCAGGAACATCCTTGGTGATCGTGCCGCCGGCTCCGGTGATCGCGTCGGAGCCGATGTGCACGGGGGCGACCATCATGGTGTCGGAACCGATGAACGTGCGGTCGCCGATCGTGGTCGCGTGCTTGTTCTTGCCGTCGTAGTTGCAGGTGATGGAGCCCGCGCCGATGTTGACGCCGGCGCCCATCTGCGTGTCGCCAATATAGGAGAGGTGGGGGACCTTGGACCCCTCGCCGATCGTGGACTTCTTGATCTCCACGTGCGTGCCCACGTGTGCGCCGTCGAGCAGGTGCGTGCCGGGGCGCAGGTAGCAGCGCGGGCCGCACGTAACGCCGTTTTCGACGACGGCCTCGATGGCCACGGTCTCGTCGAGCGAGCAGCCGTTACCCACGCGCGTATCGGTCAGACGGGTGTTGGGCCCGATCTGGCAGTCCTCGCCCACGACGCTGTGGCCGATCAGGTGGGTCTGCGGCCACACGACCGTGTCGCGGCCGACGGTGGCGTCCGGTCCGATCCAGGCCTGCGCGGGGTCGATGAAGGTGACGCCCTCGGCCATGAGGCGGGCGTTGATGCGGTCGCGCGCGATGGCGGTGAGCTCGGCGAGCTGGGCGCGGCTGTTGACGCCCAGGCCGTCGCGGTAGTCCTCGCAGTGGTAGATGGTGTTGGCGTGCCCGGCGGCCTTGAGGATCTCGAGCATATCGGGCAGGTAGTACTCGCCCTGCGCGTTGTCGTTGATGACGTCGCCGATATGGGCGGCGAGCAGCGCGCCGTCAAAGGCGTAGCAGCCGGCGTTGCATTCGAGCAGGGACGCTGCCTGCTCGGGCGTGCAGTCCTTCTGCTCGACGATGCGCGCGACGGCGCCGGACTCGTCAAGCTCGATGCGGCCGTAGCCGAAGGGATCGGGCGGCGTCATGGTAAGCACTGCTGCCGCATGGGTGCCGTCGGCGACGGTCGCCGCGAAGGTGCGGATCGTGTCGGCCTGGATGAGGGGGAGGTCGCCGTTCAGGACCACCACGGGACCGGCGTCGATGCCGGTGGCCTCGAGCGCGACGCGCACGGCGTGGGCCGTACCCAGGCGCTCGGTCTGCTCGACGCATTCGATGCGCGCGGCGTCCTCGCCGTCGTAGGTGGCCGAAAGCAGGTCGCGGACCTCGTCGGCGTGGCTGCCGACGACCACGATGACGCGGTTGACGCCCGCGGAGAGCGCGGCGTCGGCGACCCAGCAGATCATCGGCTTGCCGAGAATCTTATGCGAGACCTTGGCATGGTTGGACTTCATGCGCGTGCCTTCGCCGGCAGCCATGATGATTGCGGTGACATCCATCGGAGAGCCTTCCCGGTTGTGGTGCAGGTCGTGCGGGCGAATCTGCGGTCCGCGGCGCACATACACCGATGATACCGCAGCTTGTGCGATATGCGGTTTTCATCAAATACAAACCACGCGCAAACCGCGTGCGCCGGTGCGCAACAATGGGACAAAGGGGGCGTTTGGTGACGGGCGCGGTGCCCGATGCGGGGACGCGCTGCGTTGCCATAGCGCTGGGCGGACGAAGCGCGTCGTCCGCGTTCCAACGCGACGGCGCGTCTCCCTTGCCGGGACCGGCGTGTCCCGTCGGATCGGCGAAGCTGTGGGATGATGAGGTGCCAAGGAGGTGGGCGATGGGCCAACGACGCGTTTCGCGCGCTGCGCATACGGCGTTTTCCGCCATGCATCCGTCGGTTCCCGCCTGCTACCTGGTGATAACGCTCGTCCTCACCATGGCCGCCATGCAGCCGGTGCTCATCGCCCTGTCGCTTGCGGGCGGCCTGGCGTACGGATGCTGCGCTCGCGGCCTGCGCGAAACCCTGCACGGTCTGCGCTGGCAGCTGCCGTTCGTCGCCCTCGTGGCGCTCGTGAACCCGCTGTTCTCCGCATCGGGTTCGACGGAGCTGTTCCGTATTGGCACCCGCGCGGTCTATCTGGAGAGCCTGGCGTTCGGCTGCGCCATGGGCGGCTTGTTCGTGGCGGCGGCCCTGTGGTTTTCCGCCGGGACGCGGCTGTGCCCCTTCGATAAGGTCATGGCGCTCGCGGGCAACGCATCGCCCGTGGTGGCGCTCATGGTCTCGATGACCATGCGTCTCATTCCGCGCTTCGTGCGCCGCGGTCGCCAGATCGCGACCGCTCAGACGGTCAATGCCCGCGCCCTGCGCGCGAGCGATGCCTTGCGCGACCGTCTGCAGCTGACGACCACCCTCATGGACTGGGGGATGGAGGATTCCCTTGAGGCGGCCGATGCCATGCGGGCGCGCGGGTGGGGGGCAGCGCGACGTACGACCTATACGCGCTACCGCTTCCGCTCATCCGACGCCCTGGCGTTAGCGGGGCTCATCGGCGCGGGTGTGGCTCTCGGCGCTCTCGCGTGGACTGCGACGGCGCAGTATGCGTTCTATCCGACCATGAGCGAGCTGGTTGCATGGTGGGGCTATGCGCCCTATGCTGCTTGGATGCTCATGCCGGCGGCACTTCACGCGCGCGAGGAGAGGAGGTTCAGATGACGGGCGATCGCGCTGCGGACAGGATCGCGCCGCCTTCGTGCGCCCTGTCGATCGAGAACCTCTCCTTTGCGTATCCCGGCTCGGACGAGCCGGTCTTGCGCGGCGTTTCCCTCGAGCTCGAGCGGGGGGCGTTCTGCCTGCTCGTGGGCGATACGGGGTCGGGTAAGTCGACCCTGCTGTCGCTGGTCAAACCTCAGATTGCACCGGCGGGCGAGCGCTCGGGCAGGGTGGCCGTGCACGGCCGTCCGGTCGAGGACCTCGACGACGCGCAGTCCGCGCGCACGGTGGGCTTTGTCTTTCAGAATCCCGACAACCAGATCGTGTGCGAGAGCGTATGGCACGAGATGACCTTCGGTCTGGAGAACCTGGGCACGCCGCCCGGCGAGATGCGTCGGCTGATCGCGGAGACCAGCTACTTTTTCGGCATCGACGATTGGTTCCGCCGCGAGACCGATACGCTTTCCGGCGGGCGCAAACAGCTGTTGGCGCTCGCGTCGACGCTCGTCATGCAGCCGGACATCCTGCTGCTCGACGAGCCGACCGCGCAGCTCGACCCCATCGCCGAGAAGAACTTCCTCCACGCGCTGTTCCGCGTGAACCGCGAGCTGGGGTGCACCGTGGTGGTCGCCACGCATCGCCCGCACGCCATGGTGGACTATGCGACGTGCGCCTATCGGCTGGTCGCGGGGCGGCTCGACCCCGTGGAGAACATGGACGAGCTGCGCGCTCATCCGGCCCTGCCCGTCGCCCCCGCCCCCGCTGCCGCGCCGACGGGCAAGGCGCTCGCGGCGTCGCGCGCGTGGTTTCGGTACGGTCGCGACGACGACTGGATCTTGCGTGGCCTTGACATGGCGGCGATGCGCGGGCGAATCCACGCCCTGGTCGGCGGCAACGGCTGCGGCAAGTCGACGCTGCTGTCGGTGCTCGGCGGCGCATCGCGCCTCCAGCGGGGCTCCGTCCAGGCAGATGCGGCGGTGACAGTGCTGCTGCCGCAGGATCCGCGCGCGCTGTTTACGCAGGAGAGCGCAGGCGAGGAGCTCATGGCTTGGTCGGGGCGTCTCGGCTATGGCAAAAAGGAAGCCCAGGCCATGTTGGAGCGTCTGGGGCTTGGCGCATGCGCCGCGCGCCATCCGTACGACCTGTCGGGCGGCCAGCAGCAGCTGCTCGCCCTGGGCAAGCTGCTGCTGGCCCAGCCCGACCTGCTGCTGCTCGATGAACCCACCAAGGGCCTTGACCAGAGGGCGCGCGCCGAGGTGGTCCGCGTGCTTGCCGGCCTGCGCGATCGGGGCGCCACGGTGGTGATGGCCACGCATGACCTCGATTTTGTCGCCCAGGTCGCCGACGATGTGTCCATGATGTTTGACGGGCAGATTGCCTGCACCGATACGAGCGAGGAGTTCTTCCGTGGCAACGTGTACTACCGCCCCTAAGGCCGTGCGCTCCTGCGGGCGCGCACGCTGTGCGGCGGCTATCGAAGCCGCGCTGCTCGCCGCCGTGCCGCTCGTCATGGGGGCGTGCCTTGCGGTGCGGGCGGTCTCGTCGGCGATGCTGATGCTCGGCGTGGTGGCTGCGGTCATCGTGCTGTTCTTCATGCGCTACGAGGCGGGCAGGCCGGCGCTGCGCCAGATCATGCCCACGCTTGTGTTGGCGGCTGCGGCCGCGGCGGGGCGCCTGCTGTTTGCGCCCATCGCCGACTTCAAGCCGGTGTCCGCCATCGCGATCATTGCCGGCGCCACCTTGGGCCGGCAAAACGGGTTCATGGTCGGGGCGCTGGCGGCGCTCACGAGCAACTTCATGCTGGGCCAGGGGATGTGGACGCCCTGGCAGATGTACGCGTGGGGGCTCGTCGGCTATCTGGGGGGCGTCGCGGCAGATGCCGGCGCGTTTACGCGGGCAGACGGCTCGGCGCGCATGGGCGCGCTCATCGCCGCAGGTATCGGATCCGCCGTCGTGTACGGCGCGGTGATCAACGCCTACGACATCATCGGCTTCGTACAGCCGCTCACCTGGGCGGGAGCTGCTGCGCGCGTGCTGTCCGCCCTGCCGTTCGACCTCATGCACGCGTTTGCGACCTGCGTGTTCCTGGCTTTGCTCTACGTGCCCTGGACACGCCGCATCGCCCGCGTCGTTCGCAAGTACGATCTGCGCTAAACGGCCGCGACGCTCGTCAGCGCGGGCGCTGCCGGCAGGGGCGGACGACGCGGTGTAGCGCCGCTGCCCGTCCTTGCCTTCCCGTTCCTTCGCGTCAGCTTTTGTCGAGGAGCGCAGTCGGGGACTAAAGACAAAGCCGCTCGGGTACGGTAGGCTTTAGCTGCTCTTTCAATCGATTTCGGAGGTGCCATGCACGGAGACACCATCCTGCTCATGACATTTGTGCTCGCCCTGGTCGCCGCGTTCGCCGGCGGCATGGTGGCGCGCGCCCTGCGGCTTCCGCCCATCGTCGGCTATCTGGTCGGCGGTCTGGTCGTGGGGCCCTTTACCCCGGGCTTCTCCGGGGACTCCCATGCCATGAACCAGCTCGCCGAGGTCGGCGTCATGTTCATGATGTTCGGCACGGGCCTGCATTTCTCGTTCAAGGACCTGCTCGAGGTCAAGGGCATCGCCGTGCCCGGCGCCATCCTGCAAATTGCCCTCGGCACGCTCGCCGGCTACGCGCTTGCGCAGGCGTTTGGCTGGGAGAGCGCCGCAGGCGTCATGCTCGGCCTGTCGGTCAGCATCGCCTCGACGGTCGTGCTGATCAAGAACCTCACCGATGCCGGCCTGTACCAGAGCCGCGGCGGGCGCATCGCCACCGGATGGCTCATCGTCGAGGATCTCGCCACGGTCGTCATCCTGGTGGTGCTGCCGGTGGTGTTCGGCCCTGGCGAGACGAGCGCGTCCCAGGTGGTATCCGAGTTCGCGATCGCCCTGCTCAAAACCGTCGCCTTCGTTGCCCTCATGCTCGCGGTGGGGTCCCGCGTGCTGCCGCGCCTGCTCGCGCGGATCGCCCGCTTCTGCCCGCGCGAGCTCTTCCAGCTCGCCGTGGTCGTCACGGCGCTCGGCACCGCGCTGGCGGCCTCGGTGCTGTTCGACCTGTCCTTCGCGCTCGGCGCGTTTCTGGCCGGCGTGGTCGTGGGCACGTCCAAGCTCTCGCACCGGGTTGCGGCCGAGGCCATTCCCTTCCAGGATCTGTTCTCGATCATCTTTTTCGCCAGCGTCGGCATGATGGTGAACCCGGCGACCCTGACCGACCATTTCGGCGAGCTCGCCGCCCTCGTGCTGCTCATCATGCTGGGGAAGTGGGTCATCAACATGGCGCTCGGCGCCCTGTTCTCGGCGGGCGTGCGCACGTCGCTCACCATCGCGGCCGGCCTGTCGCAGATCGGCGAGTTCTCCTTCATCATCGGCCAGACCGGCATGGCGCTCGGCGTGCTCACCGCCGACCAGTACAGCCTTATCCTGGGCGGTGCGGTCGTGTCCATCGCCCTCAACTCGTTCGTCTTCAAGCTGGTCGATCCGCTGTGCTCCCGCATGGAGCGCGCGGGCGGTCTCGTGCGCCTGTATGAGCGTCGGACGCGCACGATCGAGCCGCCCCGCGAGGGACTCGACGGCCACGTGGTCGTGGTGGGCTACGGGCATGCGGGCACCTACGTCGCCGAGGTGCTCAAGGATCTTGACGTGCCGTGCCTGGTGGTGGAGCGCGACCTGCCCGCCGCCGAGGAGGCGGAGGCCGCCGGCCTGCCCGTGCTGGTGGGCGACGCGGCGAACTCCGAGATCTTGGCCCATGCGCACCTGGAGCGCGCCCGCGTGCTCGTCATCGCGCTGGCGGCGGAGGGCGCTGCCGAGATGATCGCCCGCGAGGCGCGCGAGGTTGCCCCGCAGCTGCGCATCGTCGCGCGCGCCGACAGCCAGGACGGGGTAGAGGCCCTCGTGGACGCGGGGGTGGACGACCTGGTTCGCCCCGAGCTCGAAGGCGGTATCGAGCTTATGCGCCACAC
>CASEEY010000021.1 GCA_949287055.1 uncultured Collinsella sp. | reverse complement strand
CTCGTGCCGCAGGCGCAGATCGAGCTCGGCGAGGGCAAAGCCGTCCGAGGTCTGCTCGAGGGCACGGAGGCGATCGAGCGCAGACGTGGTCCGCTTGCGCCCCGATGCCGGGGCCATGACGAAGCAGGTGCCCGCGTCAGAACCACGGCCGACGCGTCCGCGCAGCTGATGCAGGGTCGCCAGGCCAAACCGCTCGCCGTTCTCGATGACCATGACGGTCGCGGCGGAGACGTCCACGCCGACCTCGACCACGGTCGTGGAGACGAGGATGTCGATGGAGCCGGCGCGGAACTCGTCGATCACCCGGTCCTTCTCGCGCGCGGACATGCGGCCGTGCAGCATGGCCACGTGAGCCTCCGGAAACACATGGGTGAGGTGCTCCACCTCGGTCTCGACCGCATGCAGGCGCGGGCTCGCCGCCGGGCGCCCCTCGTCATCGCGCTCGATGCCCGGGACGTCTTCGAGCTCTTCGGAGCTGTCGCTCTCCGCGACGAGTGGGCACACGACGTAGGCCCTGTGCCCGGCGGCGAGCGCGTCGCGTATGGCGCCGTAGGCGATGTCGCGGTTCGCTTCGTCGAGAACGCGCGTGGTGACGCCCGCCCCCGGCACGGGCCTGTGGCGGATGATGCTCGTCTCGAGGTCGCCGTAGACCGACAGCGCAAGTGTGCGCGGGATGGGGGTGGCGCTCATGACGAGCAGGTCGGCACCCGGACCCTTCGCCCGCAACGCGTTGCGCTGCCCCACGCCGAACCGATGCTGCTCGTCGATGACCACAAACGAAAGGCGGTTGAAGACGACGTCGTCGGCAAGCACCGCATGGGTGCCGAACAGCACGTCCAGGCGTCCCGCACGCAGCCGCTCCAGGATCTGCTCCCGCTCGGCTGCAGGTGTCGCTCCGGTCAGAAGGGCCGAGCTGACGCCCGCGCGCTCCAGAAGCGGGGCGCTCGTTGCAGCATACTGCTGGGCCAACACGCTCGTCGGCGCCATGATGCAGGCCTGGGACCCGCTGTCCGCAACCGAGGAGACCGCCACCAAGGCGACCGCTGTCTTACCGGTGCCCACATCGCCCAGCAGCAGGCGGTTCATGATGCGGTCGGGGCGAGCCATGTCATCGAGGATCTCGTCGGCGGCCTGACGCTGCTCGTCAGACAGGGCAAACGGAAGGGCGGCGAGCAACGCCTCCACATGCTCCCCGCGCCGGTGGGAAACCGGGGCGACGTCGAGCAGGTTCGCATCGTTGCGCAGCCTCAGCGCGAGCTGGAGCAGCAGCACTTCCTCATAGGCAAGACGGCGGCGTGCAAGGTCGCGCTCCCCCATCGATGACGGGAAATGGATGGCGCGCAGCGCGCGCGATGCGCTCATGAGCTTGCGGTGCGCCCTCAGGCGTGCGGGAAGCGGATCGGAAAACGTCTGCACGCACTCCAGCGCGCCCGAGACGATGCGGCGCATCCACGCCTGACTGATGCCCTCCCCCACAGGATGGACGGGCATGATCGAGCCGGCGGCACCCGCATCGAGCTTTTCGTAGTGGGGCGAGCTCATCTGCTTGAAGCCATAGGCGAACTCGACCTTGCCCATGACGGCAAGGCGGTCACCTGCCGCGATGTCGCGCGCGATCCACGGCTGCTTGAAGAAGGCGACCTGCAGCACACCGGTCTCATCGACCAGATGAACCTCGGTGACGCTCATGCGGGGCCGGGGACGCTTCTCGACGACGCGATCCACGGTCGCAGCGATTGTACACACCTGGCCCAAGGGCGCGGACTCGATGGTATACGCATGAGAGAAGTCGAGATAGCGCCGCGGAATGTGAAAGAGGAGGTCCCCCACCGACTCGATGCCGAGCCGACGAAGGGCCTCCTCTCGTGCTCCTGAAACATACTTGAGCCGCGACACGTCCTGTGCGAGCACCGACGTGCGGGCAAGCCTGTCAGCGGCGCGCAGAACGGCGGCGCGAACCTGCTCGGGCACGGCCTACTCGATGGAGAAGATCACGGGATACAGAGGCTGCTCGCCGCGATGGGAATCGATCTCGAGGTCGGGCTGAGCATCCTCGATGGCGGCGATCAGGTCCTCGAAGTCCTCATCGGACATGTCGGAGCCGGCCAGGATGGTAAGGGTGTCGCCCTCCTCCTCGTCCTGCATGCGCGCGATGCAGTCGAGCGTGACCTGCTTGACGTCGTCGCCCACCACGTCGATGGAGCCGGAGATGATACCCATGACGTCGCCGGCGTGAATGGGGCTGCCGTCGGAGGCGGAGCTATCGCGCACCGCGCAGGTGACCTCGCCGTCGCGCACCTCGCCGGCGGCCTCGGCCATAGCCTCGGCAACCTCGTCGGCGGGCGTATCGGGCATGACGGCGAACAGCGCGGAGAACGCCTGCGGGACCGTCTTGGTGGGAACGACGAGCACCTGCTTGTCGGAGCATGCGCTCGCGGCGGCCTCGGCCGCCATGCGGATGTTGCCGTTGTTGGGCAGGATGATCACGGCGTCAGCGTTGACCTGCTCCACCGCTGCCAGCAGGTCCGCGGTGGAGGGGTTCATGGTCTGGCCGCCGGAAACGACGACATCCACACCCATGGAGGTGAGAATCTCGGCCTCGCCCGAACCGGCAGCGACCGCGACGAAGCCCAGGGGCTTGGCGGGCTCTGCCGCGGCATCCTGATCGGCATGGATCTTGGCGGTGCGCTCATGGGACTCCATGTCCATGTTGTGGATGAAGACCTCGTAGATCTGACCGAACTGGAGCATGTGCTCGAGCACGAGGTTGGGCGTGTTGGAGTGGACGTGGATCTTGTAGTCGGGATAGGCGCCGACGAGCAGCTCGCAGTCGCCCATGGAGGCGAGGAACTTCAGGCACTCGTCCTCATCGAAGCGCTTCTCGGCCTTGAAGAGGAACTCGTTGCAGTAGCGGAACTCCGAGCCCTCCCAGTCGTCGTTCGCCTCGATCTCGACGCGGCCAAGAGCGCTCTCGCGCGCTGACCCGGCATCGAAGGTGGTGGAGATCTCCTCGACCTGCGCCGTGCGGCCGAGGGCAGCCGAGACGAAGTTCTCGAGGAAGATGGCGAAACCGAACGCACCGGAGTCGACGACGCCGTTCTCCTTGAGAACGGGCAACAGGTCGGGGGTGCGGGCGACGGACTGATAGGCCTCCACGACGATGGCGTCGAGCGTCTCGTCGAGGGCGAGCTTCTTCTTCTCGCACTCGTCGGCCTTGGTCGAGATGTCGCGCAGCACGGTGAGGATGGTGCCCTCGACGGGCTTGCGGACCGCCTGGAAGGCCACCTTGACCGAACGGCGCAGGGCGGCGGCGACATCGGCGCTCGTCGTCGGGTTGCCCGCGCCGACAAGCCCCTCGGCGGCACCGCGCAGGATCTGCGAGGTGATGACGCCGGAGTTGCCGCGGGCGCCCATGAGGGAGCCGTGTGTGATGGCGGCGGCTATGCCCTCCATGTCGGCGTCGGCAGGCAGCGACGAAAGCTCCTTGACCACCGAGGCGAGCGTGAGCGACATGTTGGTGCCCGTGTCGCCGTCGGGAACCGGGAAGACGTTGAGCTTGTTGATGTCCTCCGCCTTGTCGGCAACTGCCTTAGCCGCGATCGGGAAGCAGGTGCGGATGGTTTTCGCGATCATCTTTGCGTATCTCCAAAACTCGATTCGGTGCTAGCTGCGCGACTTCAGCGCGTCGATGTGAATGGCGATCTTGAGGTGCGCCGGATCGATCTGGGCGATCTCGGCGAGGGCGAACGACACGGAGCTCGCGAGGTTCTCGCACACGGACTTCATGTTGACGCCGCTCTCGATGACGATATGAAGATCGAGCGCGAGGCCCTCCTCGGTGGAAGAGACGAGCACGCCCTTGCGCAGGCGCTGCCCGGCGAGCAGGCGCACGGACTCCACGCCCTGCTGCTGCTCGGCCATACCGACCACGCCGTAGCAGGACAGGGCGGCGTAACCGGCGATATCGGCGATGACGTCGTTGGAGACGCTCAAGGTGCCGGCGATGTTCTCAGACACGGTAATCTCCTTCCTGGATGCGCATGCGCATCGCCTCAGGGAGCAATCCTTTGTATTCTACAACGTACGCGGTAAAGTTTCCGCTCAAACTCGACGCTCCACATGTGTGGCGCGACGCGAGCGGCGGGCGGGCGGCTGATGCCCGGAAATCGAACCATTCGCGTCGCGGTCGGGTAGAATCGAAAGCGACGGTTTTTTTCGCCCCGAGTAAGGACTCGCATCATGATAAAGAAGCTCATCCTTGTCCGTCACGGCAAAGCGCGCGGACTCGAGCCCGGCCAATCCGATTTCGACCGCGAGCTCACCGACTCCGCGCGGGCGGTGCTTGCGTCGGTCGACGGATTCATGCGCTCGTTCTACCTGCTCGACGCCCATAGCGCCTCGCACGCGACCATCTGGTCGAGCCCGGCGGTGCGCGCGCTTCAGACCGCGGCCGAAATCGACCGCTCGCTCGGCGGCGACCACGAGATCGTGCACGTCGACAGCCTGTGGGAGCAAAACGAGGACGCGTTTTTGGAGCAGCTCGCCGCAACGGACGCCGACTGCCTCATCGCCGTCGGCCACATCCCCTTCATGAACAACGTCGTCGAGCGCCTGTCCGGCGTCAGCCTGGGCCTCAAGCCCGCCGGTATCGCCGCCATCGACCTCGACGATACCGGCAGGGCCGGCATGCTCGAGTGGTTCGTTCAGGGCCCCGACGTCGCGTAGCCCCCCTCTCATTTCTGCGCAAAGGAGCAACCATGCCCGTCATCCACGTCCACGCCTCAACCGATATTCCCCGCGAGGCGCAGCTCGATCTCAAGCGCGCGTTCGGCGATGCCATCTCGACCGTTCCCGGCAAATCGGAGCAATGGCTCATGTGCCTTTTCGACGGGGGCGCGCCGATCTTTTTCGCCGGTGACGATGCGGAGCCCAGCGCCTTCATCGAGGTCGGCGTCTTTGCGCGCGCCGAGATCTCCCGGGATGTCTGGGAGGAGCTGACAGGTCTCATCACCCGCGCCGTCAGCGATACGCTCGACATCGATCCCGCTCGCATCTACATCGACTATCACGCGACCGCCCACTTCGGATTAGACTCCGACTCCGACGCCGCCACGCGGCAGAAAGCATCGCCCCATGGATTCTGATATCCGATCGCTCGTTCGCGACGACAACTCCTTCGAGTACTCCTGGCATGTCCGCTACAGCGAGGTCGGGCATCGCGGCGTCATGACGCTCCCGGCGCTCGTCAACGCGTTTCAGGATTGCAGCACCTTTCAGTCCGAGGTGCTCGGCGTCGGGATGGAGTGGCTTAAGCGCGAGCATCGCGCCTGGTTTCTCACCCACTGGCAGATCGTCATCGACCGCTATCCCGCGCTCTGCGAGAGCGTGACCGTCGGGACGTTCGCCACATCGTTTAAGGGCGTGACCGGACGCCGCAACTTCTACCTCAAGGGAGCCGATGGTTCGCTGATCGCGCGGGCGGACTCCACCTGGGCGTTCCTCGATCTTGCAAGCGGGCGCCTCGCCAAAGCGGACGAACGCCACGTCGCACCTTACGGGTCCCATGAGCCGCTTCCCATGCCGCGCGAAAGCCGGCGCATCAACATGCCCGAACAGCTTGAGCGGCGCGAGCCCCTTGCTGTGGGCCGCGGCCTCATCGACACGAACGAGCATGTCAACAACTGCCAGTACATCCAGATCGCGCTCGACCAGCTCCCTCGCGAGGTGCTGCCGAGCCAGGTGAGGGTGGACTACCGCAAAGCGGCGGTTTTAGGCGATACCCTGCATCCCGCCATCGGTCAGCTCGACGGAAACACGGTCGTGGAGCTCGCCGACGAATCCGGCAGCCCGTACGCCGTCATCGAGTTCTCCGGCACCGACGAGCGCTCCGCCGCGCCGATGTAGTTGCGCAACGCGGAGGCGCGCTCGTCGGGGACTATCCTGTAGACCACAATCCGATTCGATCACGCACGGCAGGAGGAGCCATGTTCTGCAGCACCTGTGGTAACCAGATTCCCGACAACGCCCGCTTTTGCAATGCATGCGGCGCACCGGTGAGCGCACCGGTCGCCCCTGCGACGACAGGGGCGACCCCCTCACCCGTCACGCCCCTTGCGCCCGCGCAGCCCGTACAGTCCGCGACAGGCGCGCCGACGGGCGATCGGCTCTCCTCCTACCTTCAGCGGGTCGCCGCGAGGCTGCAGCAGGATCCGCAGTTTGTCCCTGAACTCGGCGCCTATCTATTCCTCACGACGCGCTTCTCTGCCGCGCTCACCAATATGCACCAGTACTACTTCATCGTGGCTGACGACAGCGCCGACTACGAGAAGATGCGCGCCTACAGCGAAGCCTGCACCTCATGGGCGCTCAACAACTATCAAGGGGTTCCGCGCGGCCTGCAGAAGGGCATCGCCATCTATCCGGTCATCCTTCAGCACCCCATCAATCCCGGCGCGCTGCGCTATGTGCAGGAGAAACCCAATATCAAGTTTGCTGCCTTCCAGCTCGCGTCCGTCCTCGATCCCGTCGCCGGCGAGATCCGCTACCTCCAGAAGACACCGGTTTGGGGCTTTGCCATGTGGAGCGGAATCAAGCGCGCAGCCGACGAGGCGCTGTGCGTCTAGGCGCACCCTCTGCGCGCAAACCGACGACGCAGTCGTAAGGAGCGGCATAAGATGCCTATCGAAAACGTCGTCTTCGACATGGGAAACGTCCTCATGACGTTTGACGGCCTTGTCTTTGCGCGGATGTTCACCGACAACGAGACCGATGCCCGCATGCTGCACGGGGCGCTCTTCGCGCGTCCGGAATGGGCGCTCCTCGATGCGGGCGCCATCGACCACGAAACCATGCTGAACATAGCCACGTGGCACCTGCCGACACGGCTCCATCCGAACCTCATCGACTGCTTTGAGCACTGGCCGGAGCGCTCGCGCCCCCTTATGCCCGTCTGTGACCTCGCGGCCCGCCTCAAACGGGACGGCTACGGGCTGTACCTGCTTTCCAACGCATCGACCACGATCGACCGGCAGCTTGCGGGCTGTCCGGCCTATCCGCTCATGGACGGACGCGTCGTCTCGGGCTTCGAGCACATCATGAAGCCCGACCCCGCGATCTTCCACCTCCTCTGCGAGCGCTTCGATCTCGATCCGGCGAGCTGCCTGTTTGTCGATGACAACGCCGACAACTGCCGCGGCGCCGAGCGCGCCGGCATGCGCGCGCATCATTTCACCGGCGATGTCGAGGCCCTCGAGCGCGAGCTGGACTCCTGACGCGCCTTCAGCACCGAGTCGTCAGCGGGACCTGCGGCCACGCGAGCAGGCAGCTGCAACGGGATAGACGAAAAACGCGATGGCCGAGACGACCAAGAAAGGTGTATCCAGCTGGGCAGACGTAAAACCGAACACCAGCATGAGCGCCTTGATGAGCTGAATCACTACCAGCAAGACGAAGGTGGCGCCCCCGTAGCGCAGAAGCGTGCCCTTGAGCCCTGTGAACTCGCTTTCACGCTTCCCGATAATTTCATCCCACTCGCCCATGATCGGCCTCCATGTACTCGCTATCGGTCTTTGTTCTACTGATAGCCCGTGCAGGACAAGAAGCGGTTAGGCTTAGGTCAGCTCACGGTAAGCATCGCCCATCGTGCGCAAATCGGCCGCCGACGGCATCAGGCAAGCTCGCGCCCTAGCCACGACTCGATCATGTGGCGCGCAATGGAGGCACGTCCCGGCGGCTCGATAGCACCGCAGGCAACGGCGCGGACGAGCTCGTCCCGTGTGAACCAGCGAGCGGATTCGACCTCGTCACCGTCGACGGCGAAATGGCTGTCGAGCGCCCGCGCGCGAAAGGCGAGCATGATGGAGGCGGGAAAAGGCCAGGGCTGCGACCCAAGGTAGGCGACGTCGCCGAGCGCGATGCCCACCTCTTCGGCGGCCTCCCTCCTGACGGCATGCTCGAGGCTCTCCCCCGCCTCGACGAACCCCGCCGAGACGGAATGGAAACGCGGACGCCACGCGCGATTATGCTGCAGAAGAATGCGGTCGGAGTCATCGACGATAGCGGTTATGACCGCAGGCTCGATGCGCGGGACCAGCAGCCGGTCAGCATCCTTAGGGTTCGTGCACGCCTGCGCCCATCCCCCTAAGATGGGACGGGTCGGAGCGCCGCACGACGGGCAGAAGCGCTGCGAGGCATGCCAGGAGCAGACCGCGACGGCGCTGACGGCAAGCCCCGCCTCGCGCGCCAACGCGCAGGGCGCAAAGGAGCGTAGCTCGACCCAGTCGCAGGACGCACCGATACGGGCCAGCAGGTCGCTTTCATACCGAGGGCCCGTCTGCTCCCCCAGGCGCGTGACATCGAGGGCGATGTAGCGGACGACGCGATCTTCCGATCTGTCGCGCCCCAGGTAGACGGCAAGCGCCCCCTCGCGCAGCGCCTCCGTGCGCACAGCGGGCCCCGCGATAAACGCTATGTTCAGATGTCCGACGGGCGCAGACGCATCGGGCCTGGGTGCCGCAGGGTCCGCATCGCACATCAACGCGTCCGGCGCCTGCGTGCCATCGCTTCGCCAGACCGCCACACGCGGCCCGTTGACGAACATGACCCGCGTCATCGAGTCGTCGAGTGCCCGTTCGACGACCCGCTCATCGGAGCGGCCGGCGACATCGAGATCGATCGTCGACTGAGAAAGCGGCAGGCTTGCCGTAAAACCCGATGTCGAAGCAAGGTCCCATGCAGACCCGCTCACTGCGCATCACGCTCCCGCAGCACGACGTCGCCCGCGGTGCTCCCCGTCTGCCCATACGGCAGCCAGCTGCCCGCCGATCGAAATAGGGTGCGCGCGTCGCCGCTCCTCGCACGGGCACGATAGCGCGCTGCGAGCTCGATGCGCTCGCGCGAGCTTTCCGAAAGCGGATCGGGCAGCTGGGCCGGGTCGAACCAGCCGACATCCGAGCTCTCCTCGTCCGAGACGCACGCCGCGCAAGGTTCGTCCAAAAGCCGACAGGTAAAGAGCAGCTCCAGATACTGGACGCGGTCGCCGTTTTCATAGGTAACCTCGCGCGGGTCGGCATGGACGGACACCAGCTCGCGCACGGCGATGCGAACGCCCGCCTCCTCGACCGCCTCGCGTACGAGCGTATCGGCAGGCTCCTCCCCCGGCTCGTTGATGCCCGAGATGAGCGCCCAGCGCCCGGTATCTGTCCGCTTGCCGAGTAGTATTCGGCCGGAATCGTCCTCGATATAGCCGGTCACGCCCACAAGCCACAACGGGTCGTGACCGATGCGCTCCCTCAGGCGCACGATGAACTCAGGGGTGGGCATCGATGCCTCCGTTTCGCACAGTTCGATTTCGTGCCATCGTACTCCACATCGGCGCAAGAGACTATCATAGTGAACGTGCCTCCGCTCGACACCGCGGACGGCATCCCATCACACGAGAAAGCCGTCTTCCCATGAACCGTCACCCGAAGCTTCCAGAACGCCGTGCTGTCGCACTCCTGTTCACCTGCGTCTGCCTGCTGTCCGCCTCACTGCTCGGCGGATGCGGCAACACGTCACCATCGGGTTCGCAGCCCACGGCTGCCGGGAGCCGGGAAGCATCCGAGCACACAAGCACCACGCAGCAGGATTCCAGTGACTGGCACGATATCGACGTCGGGTGCGACCTCGGAGATGCGCAGCCCGTCGAACTCTCCTATGCTCGCAACTTCACCATCGATACCTTCGAGGACGGCTATCGCTTGGCGTGCGTCGCCAACGGTGACCGGTTTCTCATCGTTCCTCAAGGCGCACAGGCGCCGCAGGGACTCGACGAGGACATCGCCGTCATCGAGCAGCAGCCGAGCAGCGTCTATCTCGTCTCGACGGGCATGATCTGTCTGCTCGATGAACTCGACACCCTGGGCGATGTGACCGTATCGTCCGTGACCGCCGAAGACAGCCCGAACGACCATCTCGCGCAAGCGCTCGAGGAAGGCTCCACCGTATACGGCGGCAAGTACAGCGCGCCCGATTTCGAGCTCATCACCGACAAGGGCTGCACGCTGGCGATCGAGAACACTAAGATCAACCATGCGCCCGATATCAAAGCGAAACTCGAGGACCTCGGCTGCGTCGTGCTCACCGAGCAGTCGAGCACCGAGGCAGACGTGCTGGGGCGTCTTGAGTGGATCAAGCTCATGGGTGCCGTCTTCGGTCGCGAAGACGAGGCGAAGAAGAGCTTTGAGCGCCTCGCCGCGAACATCGACGCCGCATCCGCCAACGAGCCGCTCGGCACGACGGTGGCGTTCTTCTACATCAACGAGGACGGGGCTGCCGTCACGCGTCGCTCGAGCGATTACTTCTCGCAGATGATCGAGATGGCCGGTGGCACCTTCCTCTCGTTTGACCCGACCGATGAGGATGGGAGCTCCTCCTCGTCGGTGCAGGCCGTCGTCGACCTGGAGACCTTCTACGCCGCCGCGCGCGACGCCGACGTGATCATCTACAACACGACCGTCGACGCGAGCGTCACCTCGCTTGACGACCTTGTCGCCAAAAACTCGCTGCTCGCTGACTGTGCCGCCGTTAAGAGCGGCCACGTCTTCGCCTGCGACGAGAACATCTATCAGGCCATGACGAGCGCGGACAGCATCATCGGCGACCTTCGCACCGCCCTGGAAGGTCGCGACGGCGACGCCGGGTTCATCTGGAAATTGAGCTGACGCCATGGGGGCGATCGCACACCGGCGACCGGCAGCGCGCGCCGTCCTGGTCGACATCATCCTGGCGTCGCTGCTCGTCACCATCGCCGCCGCCAGCCTCGTCGCCGGCAGCGTCGACATCGCACCGAGCGACATCATCTCCCTGCTAGCAGCAGGCCCGGACGCCTCGACGGCAAGCCGCATCCTTTGGGACATTCGTCTGCCCCGCATTGTCGTCGCCCTCCTGCTCGGCGGAGCCCTCTCGCTATCCGGCTTTTTACTTCAGACGTTTTTCGCCAATCCCATCGCCGATCCCTTCGTGCTTGGCATCTCCTCCGGGGCACGCCTGACCGTAGCGGTCGTCATGATCGCCGTGCTGGGTTCGAGCCGCATCATGACGCCCGCCATGTCGGTGGGAGCCGCGTTTCTGGGCTCTTTGATAACGATGGGATTCGTCCTCGTCATCGCTCGCAGAGTACGATCCGTCAGCATCCTGATCGTCGCCGGCGTCATGGTGGGCTACATCTGCTCCGCTGCGACCAGCTTTCTGATCGCGTTTGCCGACGAGCAGGACATCGTCAACCTGCAGAACTGGTCACAGGGCAGCTTCGCGGGCTCAAGCTGGACGGACGCGGCATTTCTCGCCGTCTTCGTCACCGTAGCGACCGTCAGCGTCTTCGCCCTGTCCAAGCCCTTGGGCGCCTATCAGCTCGGCGAGGCCTATGCGCGCACCGTCGGCGTCAACATCGTGGCCTTGCGCCTGTATATCGTGATGGTCTCAAGCTTGCTGTCAGCCTGCGTCGTGGCGTTCGCGGGCCCCATCTCATTTGTCGGCATCGCCGCGCCCCATCTTGCCAAAATCGCGGTTCGGACATCCAGGCCGCTCCACGTGACGCCCGCCTGCTTTCTGTGCGGAGCGGTGTTCTGCTGCGGCTGCGACCTGGTCGCGCGCCTGCTGTTCTCCCCTGTCGAGCTGTCGGTGTCCGCTGTCACGGCGGTCGTCGGCGCGCCGATCGTCATCGGCCTTCTGCTGACCAGACGAGGAGGCCGATGATGTTCCGCCCCGGGTCGACAACCGCTCGCACCGCTCAGGACGCGCCGGTGCCCTCGCTGCGCATCACCCGGCTCGCTGTCGGCCACGGCGCGCGTCCGTTTATCGAGAACGTCTCGTTTGAGGTGGCGGCCGGCGAAGTCGTCGCCCTGATCGGCCCCAACGGATCGGGTAAAACGACCCTGCTTCGGACGATCGCCGGTCAGCTGTCTCCTCTGGATGGGCGCATCGAGCTTGCCGGACGTCCCCTCGAGACGCTGAGCTCCGGCGAACGTGCGCGCGCACTCGCCGCGATGTTCACGGCGCGCCCTCAAACCGAGCTGCTCACCTGCCAGGATATCGTCGAGATGGGGCGGTATCCGTACACCGGCCGCCTCGGCGTGCTCGCCGATGAGGATCACGCGCACGTGCGGCATGCCATGGAGCAGACGGGTATCTGGGAGCTTCGCGCCCGCGATTTTGCCCACATGAGCGACGGCCAGCGACAGCGCGCCCTCATCGCGCGAGCGCTCGTGCAGCGCACGGACGTCCTGCTGCTCGATGAGCCGACCTCATATCTGGACATCCGCGCGCAGCTCGACATGCTGCAGCTGCTCCGGGATCACGCGCGCGCCGAGGGAGTCGCCGTCCTCGCCTCCCTCCACGAGATCGAGCTCGCGATGAAGGCGGCTGACCGCGTCGTATGCATACGTGACGGCAGCATCTGGGCGCAGGGGGCACCGGAGGAGATCTTTGAGCCGCAACGGATCGAGGACCTCTACGGCCTGCAGCCCCGCACTTTCAACGGGAGTTTTGGAAGCGTCGAGCTGCCGCGTCCGAACGGGTATGCGCGGGTCTTCGTTGCGGTCGGCGAAAACGACGCCGCCTCATACTTCAGGGCGCTCCAACGCCACGGCATCCCCTTTGCCACCGGCATCCTGCGCAACCGCGACATCAACGGCGCCCTCGCGCGCTCGCTTGCGACGCGAGCTGTTTTCGAGCAAGAGGAAGATCAGGGATGCGAGAGGGCCGTACGCGAGGCGCTTGAGGTCTTGCGCACCTGCGAGGCGCTCATCTGCTGCACCGCGCCCTCGGACAGCGGCGACGATACCTGCGCAAGGCTCGTGTCCGAAGCGAACGCCGCAGGAATACCGGTGTACACAGACGTATGGGAGTACCTCGTCGGCACCGCGTCGGACTGACGCGCCGCCGACGGCACCGCTGCGCCTTAAGCGCCGGCCGCAGCCGCGACAAAGGCCTTCCACAGATTGAAGTCGGTCTCCATCGTGCGCCACGTGTACTCGGGATGCCATTGCACGCCGAGGCAGAAGCGCTCGGATGGCACCTCAATGCCCTCGGGCACGCCATCGGTGGCGCGCGCAACGAGCTCCACGCCCTCGCCGAGCCGGTCGACGCAGCAATGGTGACTGGAGTTCGCCTGAATGAGCGTGTACCCGCCCACGGCGCGCGCGAGCAGCGAGCCGCCGCGGATCTCGACCGGGTGCGCGGGATCGCTCAGAATCGGACGGTGCCGCCACAGCGCCATGCCGTCGACCGGCTCAAAGCTCGGAACGTCCATGCACAGCGACCCGCCGAGGGCGACGTTGAGCATCTGGGCGCCGCGGCAGGTGGCAAACAGGGGCTTATGCGCCGCGAGCGCAGTGCGGATGAGACGGAGCTCGAACGCATCGCGCTCATGGCACAGCAGCGCCTCGTCGTAGGGGCGCTCATCGCCCCAGAGCGCCGGATCGACATCCTGACCGCCCGGAAGCGCGATGCCGTCGGCCATGTTCACCATGCGCGCGAGCACCCCGTCATCCTCGGTAAGCGGCATGATGAGCGGCAACCCGCCCGCCGCGAGGATCGCATCGAGAAACACCGTGGCCGCGGTCTCCTCGGGAGCCAAGGCCTCGGGCATCTTGAGGCACGGCTGGCACTGCTCCAGGCGAGGCGCGACAAGAATGAGCGGGCGGTCGCCCGCATGTGCTGCAGCGGTAATATCCTCGTGCGTGGCCATGGTGCCTCATTTCTCATATCGGGTGCGCGGAGACGAGGGAACGCCCGACGCGCACAGAACAGTCGGAACTGATCAGGATGCCGTCAGTGCCCCTTGATGGAATCCAAGAAGTCGCGGGCGCGCTGCGTCTTGGGGTGATCGAAAAACTCGTCGGGGGTGCCCGTCTCGACGATCTGGCCTTCAGCCATGAACACGACGCGATCGGCGACGCGGCGCGCGAAGTTCATCTCATGCGTGACCACCACCATGGTCATGCCGCCCCGTGCGAGCTCGACCATGACGTCGAGGACCTCGTTGATCATCTCGGGATCGAGCGCACTCGTCGGTTCGTCGAACATCATCGCCTTGGGGTTCATGGCAAGCGAGCGCGCAATGGCGACGCGCTGCTGCTGGCCGCCGGATAGCTGCGCGGGAACCTTGTCGGCCTGCTCGGCCACGCCAACGCGGGCGAGCAGCTCAAGCGCACGGCGCTCGGCCTCGTCGCGCTTGACGCCCAGCACGTCGATCGGGCCGAGCGTGACGTTCTCGAGAATCGTCTTGTGCGCGAACAGGTTGAAGCTCTGAAACACCATGCCGAGCTCGGCGCGCATCGCGGCGAGCTCGCGCCCCTCGCGCGGCAGCGGCTTGCCCTCGATGAGGACCTCGCCCGAATCGATGGTCTCGAGGCGGTTGATCGTGCGGCACATGGTCGACTTGCCGGAACCCGACGGGCCGATCACGACAAGCACCTCGCCGCGCATCACCTTGAGATTGATGTCGCGCAGCACATGGAGGTCACCGTAGTGCTTGTCGACGTGGCGAAGCTCGATGACGGGCGTCTCTTGGGCTGTTTGCGGTTGCATGCGAATCCCCTTTTCGGTCATGGGAGACTAAGGCTAGCGGATGATCTTCACGCCCAAGCGATCGGCGACAAGGGCGGACAGCTTGTTGATGGCGAAGTTCAACAGGATGTAGATGATGGCGACCGTGAAGTACATCGACACGAGGGCATCGTAGTTGGTGATGAGCACGCGCGCATTCTGCATGAGGTCCGGATAGCTCACCACATATGCGACGGTCGTGTCCTTGACCACGACGACCAGCTGCGAGATGAGCGAGGGGATCACATAGCGGATCGCCTGGGGAAGCACGATCTTGAACATGATGCGCGCCGGACGCATGCCGAGCGACAGGGCCGCCTCGACCTGACCGCGCGGCACGGCGTTGACGCCGGCGCGCAGGACCTCTGCGAGCACGCCCGAGGCGGCGAGCGCGACGGGCAAGGTGATCATCCAGAACGCCGAGAGCTTGATGCCATACTGCGGAACGACCAGGAAGAAGAAGTAGATGAGCAGAAGGCTCGGCACGCCGCGGAAGAAATCGGTAACCGCACGGCACGCGGCAGACAGCGGCTTTACGCCGCTTGTGCGGCCGAGCATGAGCACGAGGCCCAAGGCGAGCGCCAAGGCGCCGGCGACCAGCGCGACCGAGACGGTCCCCCTAAAACCCTGGAGCAGGTAGCGCCAGGTGGTCGGCTGTGCCAAAAACGTCCAGTAGCGCGGCGCGAGCTGACCGGTGATATAGAACTGCCGCACTATGAGCGCGATACCGATGGCAACGAGCACGGCTGAGATGGCCGTGCCGACGATCATGCGGCGGCGCGTGCGGGGACCGGGCTGCTCGTACAGGGCGTCGCGGATGCTCAAGGGCTTGGTGGAAGCACTCATCGCAGAATCCTCACCTTCTTGTCCAGGCGGTTGCCGACAAAGCTGATGGCAACCGCACTGCCCACGTAGCCGAGGGCAGCGATCAAAAAGGCCAGCACGCCGCCGGTGGAGCGCGTGTTGATGTAGGAGACGATACCGGTGAGCTCCTCCGGGCTCATGGGCACCTGGGAGCCGAGCGAGGTGGTGAGCATCACGGCGATCAGCAGGTTGGTCATGGGAAGGACCGCGGAGCGCAGCGCCTGGGGGATCACGATCTGGCGGATGATCTGCCCGAACGTGAGGCCCAAGGAGCGGGCGGCCTCGATCTGCCCGACGCCGATCGTGTTGATACCGCTCATGAAGTTCTCAGAGCCGAAGGCCGAGCCCATGAGGATCGTGGCGACGATGACGCACACCGTGTAGTCGAGCACGAGCCGCAGGTTGGGCAGGGCGTACACGATGATGACGAGCAAGGCGATGCCGGGTATGTTGCGAAAGATCTGGACGTACAGGTCGCCCACGATTCGCAGGGGCTTGAGCGGCGAAATGCGCATCACCGTGATGAGCACCGAGAGCACCATCACGAAGGCGAAGGCGACCGCCGTCATCCACCAGGTGGTGAGCAGGGCGGACAGGTAGTCCTGCCCGTAGGTGGACAGCAGCTCGTTGAGTCCCATGCGACCTCCCTAGCGTGTGTCGAACATATGCTGCAAGCGGAATATCGCACGGCGGCGCACGGGAAGCATCCCGTACGCCGCCGCAACCGCACGCGAGGCGCCCCGCACGCGGGGCACAACGGGTCTTTACGCGCCGATCGCGGGAGGCTCGGGTGCCTCGTCGATCTCGGCGCGGTCGCCGATGCAGATCTGCCACAGGTCGGCCCACAGGCCGCTCTCCTCGATCTGCTCCAGGAAGCCGTTGACGAAGGAGACGCCGTCGGAGTCGAGCGGCAGGCCGATGCCGTAGGCGTCGACCGGGCCGAACTCCTCGCCGGCGAGCTTGTACTTGCCGGGACGCTTGACCATATCGCTCATGAGCATCGTCACGTCGATAACGTAGGCGTCGACGCGACCCTGCTCAAGCGCGGTGCGCGCCTCCTCGTCGGTGGCGAACTCCTGGATCTTCGCCTCGGGGGCGTACTCCTCCAAGACGGTCGGCCCCGTGGAGCCGGACTGGGCGGCAACGTTTTTGCCCGCGAGGTCGTCGACCCCGTTGATGTCGCCGTTGTCGGCCATCACGAGGATGCCCTGCTGCGTGGTGTAGTACGGACCGGCGAAGGAGATGAGCTTCTTGCGGTCGTCAGTGATCGAGTAGGTGGCAAAGACGGTATCGACCTGATCGTTCGTGAGGACGGACTCGCGCGTGTCGGACGTAACCTGCGTGAGCTCGTAGGCGTTCTCGTCACCGAGAATGTAGCGCGTGAGCATCTGGAACAGACCCGCATCGAAGCCGCGGACCTTGTTGTCCTTCTCGTTCATGAGGCAGAAGAGCATGGACGTCTGCACGCCGCCGACGCGCAGCTTTCCGGCCTCCTTCACCTTGCTCGCCCACGTGCTGGCCTCGACGGCGGCGGCGTCGGCGACGGGACCCGAGGCGACGAGCTCGTCGTACGCCTGCGTATCGAGCTGAATCTCCTCGGTATCCGAGGACTCGGCGACGTCACCCGACCCTTCGGGGGCGGGGGCGTCGACATCGCCGCAGCCGGCAAGACCGAATGCGGCGACGCCCGCGACGGCACCGAAGCCGATCAGGGCGCTCCGACGGTCGATAAGATGCATGTTGTTGCGAGAGCTGCTGGACATGGAATTGATCCTTTCAAAAGGGCGCGGACGGCAGCGACCGCGCAAAAGACGGTAGGGTCATTGTAGTCGTTAATCATACCCTTTTAGTCAGAATTGAAACCGTAACACAAACGACCCCGCACCCGGCGCACAAGAAATCCCAGCACGCCGACGAGGGAGAAGCGGGCGTGCAGGGCAGCCAGGCCTCCCGTTCCTCCCCTTTTGCTACTCCTCGAACTGGGAGTTATAGAGCTCGGCGTAAAAGCCGCCGCGTGCGAGCAGCTCGTCATGCGTGCCCGATTCGACGATGTCGCCGTCGCGCAGGACCAAGATGAGGTCGGCGTTGCGGATGGTCGACAGGCGGTGCGCGATGACGAAGCTCGTCCTGCCCTGCATGAGGGCGTCCATGGCTCGCTGGATGCGCTCCTCGGTGCGCGTGTCGACGTTCGAGGTCGCCTCGTCGAGGATGAGGATCGGGCGGTCGGCGATGAATGCGCGCGCGATGGTCAGCAGCTGCTTTTGCCCCTGGCTCACGTTGGAGGCGTCCTCGTTGAGCTCGAAATCGTAACCGCCGGGGAGCGTACGGATAAAGTGGTCGGCGAGCGCCGCGCGGGCAGCCGCGCATACCTCGTCGTCGCTGGCGCCCTCCCGTCCGTAGCGGATGTTCTCGCGCACCGAGCCCTTGAACAGCCAGGTATCCTGCAGCACCATGGCATAATTGGCGCGCAGGTCATCGCGAGCGCAGTCGCGCACGTCGACGCCGTCCACCCGGATCGAGCCGGCGTCGACATCGTAGAAGCGCATGAGCAGCTTCATGAGGGTCGTCTTGCCGGCACCGGTCGGGCCCACGATGGCGACGGTCTGACCGGGCTGGATGTCGCAGCTGAAGTCGTGGATGATCGTCTTGTCGGGAACGTAGCCGAACCGCACATGCTCAAACGTGACCGCCCCTGTGCTGCGGGCAGGAAGCTCATGCGCCACGGCATCGGGTGTCTCCTCCTCGCTATCGAGAAACTCGAACACGCGCTCCGCCGCCGCGGACAGCATCTGAAGCATGTTGGACACCTGCGTGAGCTGCGTGATGGGCTGCGTGAAGTTGCGGACGTACTGCATGAACGCCTGGATGTCACCGACGGTGATCGCACCGGATACCGCCAGGAAGGCGCCGAAGGAGACCACGGCCACATACGCCAGGTTCGCCACGAGGTTCATGATGGGCTGCATGAGGCCGGACAGGAACTGCGAGCGCCATCCCGCCTGGAACAGCAGGTTGTTGTCGGCGTCAAAATCGGCCACGGCGCGCTGCTCGCGATTGAAGACCTTGATGACGTTTTGCCCCGAGAAGCTCTCCTCGATGATGCCGTCTACGCGACCGAGCAGCGCCTGCTGCTGACGGAAATAGCGCTGCGAGACGCGGACGACGAGAACGACGAGAACGAGCGAGACGGGAACCGTGAGAAACGTCAGGCCCGCCAGCGGCAGCGATACCGAGAGCATCATCGCCGTCACGCCGATAAGCTGCGTCGTTGAGGTGATGAGCTGCGTCACGCACTGATTGAGCGACTGGCCGACCGTATCGACGTCGTTGGTGATGCGCGACAGGACGTCGCCCACCGCGTTGCTCTCGAAATACGACAGCGGCATGCGGTCGATCTTCTCGACGATCTCGCGGCGCATGCGATAGCACACGCGCTGCGTGACCCCGGTCATAAGCCAGCCCTGGCAGAAGTTGAACGCCGCCGAGGTGACATACAGGCACAGCAATCCCGCCAAGATGTAGCCGATACCGGCGAAATCGATCGAGCCGGCACCCATCACCTTGGCCGTGACGCCCTCGAACAGCTTGGTGGTGGCCTGGCCCAGGATGCGCGGACCCACGACGTTGAAGACGACCGAGGCCACGGCGCAGATGAGCGCTATGACCAGCGGGATGCGCTCATGGGCGAGATAGACGACGAGATGCTTGAGGGTTCCCTTGAAATCGCGGGCGCGCTCGGACGCGGGACCGCGGCGGTGCGGGCCGGGCATCAGCGCTCACCCCCTTTCTGGACAAAACCAGGCACGGCGGCGGCGTCGCCGACGTGTGCCCCCGCCAGGCCGAGCTCGGATTCCGAGAGCTGGCTTTTGGCGATCTCGAGATACTCGGGACAGGTGCGCAGCAGCTCCTCGTGCGTGCCGCGCCCCACAATGCGGCCCTCGTCGAGCACGAGGATCTCGTCAGCGTGCATGATCGTCGCGATACGCTGCGCAACGATGATGACGGCCGCGTCGGCGCTGCTGCGGGCGAGCTCGGCGCGCAGGACGGCGTCGGTCTTGTAATCGAGCGCCGAGAACGAATCATCGAAGACGAGCACTTTCGGATGGATGGCGAGCGCGCGTGCGATGGACAGGCGCTGGTTCTGTCCGCCGGACACGTTGGATCCGCCCTGACTGATGGGGCTGTCGTATCCTTCCGGCTTCGCATCGATAAACTCCTCGGCCTGCGCGATACGGGCAGCCTCCACCATGGCGGCGTCGCTCATCGCCTCGTCGCCAAACTTGATGTTGCCCTCGATGGTTCCGCTGAACAGCATGCGCTGCTGCGGAACATAGCCGATGGCGCGGCGCAGCTCCGCCAGATCGATGGAGCGTATGTCGACGCCGTCGAGCGTGATCGAGCCCTCCGTCACGTCGTAGAGGCGCGGGATAAGCTGTACGAGCGTGGATTTGCCGCAGCCGGTAGAGCCGATGATGGCAGTCGTGCGTCCCGGCTCGGCCGTGAAGCTGATGTGCTCGAGCGTCGGAACGTCGGCATCGGGATAGGAGAAGGTCACGTCGTGGTATGCGACCACGCCGCGCCAGCCCTCGTTGCCCTCGCGCGTGACGCGCACCTGGGGCTCAGGGTTGCGGATCGACGTCTCGGTATCGAGCACCTCCTGCACGCGATCGGCGGCGACGCCGGCGCGCGGCAGCATGACCGAGATCATCGTAAGGATCATGAAGCTCATGATGACCTGCATGACGTAGTTGATATACGCCATGAGCGTTCCGACCTGCAGGCTGCCCGCATCGACCCCCTGGGCGCCGAACCATACGATGCCGACGGTCGTCGCGTTCATGACGATCATCATGATGGGCATGAGCAGAGTCATGCAGCGGTTGGTGAAGATATAGGTCGCGGTGAGCTCGCGGTTCGCCCGATCGTAGCGCTCCTCCTCGTACTGCTGGCGACCGAAGGCGCGTATGGGCATGATGCCGGTGAGGATCTCGCGCGCGACGAGGTTATTGCGGTCGACAAGGGTCTGCATGATCTTGAACTTGGGCAGCGTGGCCCCCATGAGGACGCCGATAGCGATCGCGATGGCGACGATCGCCACGACCAAGATCCACTCCATACCCGTGGGCGTCGACAGGACGCGCACCACTGCCCCCAGCCCCATGCAGGGGGCGAACAGCACGATGCGCAAGCACATGACGGTGACCATCTGGATCTGCTGGATATCGTTGGTCGCACGCGTGATGAGCGAGGCGGCGGAAAACTTGTTCATCTCGGCAGGCGAGTAGTCCAAGACGCGCTCGAAGAGCTCGTGACGCAGGTCGCGCGCGATCGTGGCGGAGGTTCGGCTCGCGTTGAAGGCCGCGAGGACCGCGCAGGCAGCGGAGGCGAGCGCAATGCCGAGCATGATGAGGCCCTGTCGCACGAGGTAGTCGGACTGCACGCGGTTGAGATCGACGCCGGCGTCGCGATACGCCTGCTCGACATATTGGATGGCACGCGACCGGACGAGCGACCCATCCTTATCGCCGAGCTTCTCGATCAGCTGATCGCGCAGGTCGGACAGGGAGCCAGACGCGAGGTGGCCGACACCGCTCACATCGGCGAGCGCGCCGCCGGAAGCGTCTTGGTCGACCTGATAGACGATCGCCTCCGCCTCGGCCATGGAGCCCTCGATGGCCTCACGGTCATGTTCGGTGCCGGTAAAGGCGCGGACACCGCCGGCATCGGGGGCGCTGTAGGAGGACTCGACGTGCGCGGCCTCCTTATCGGTTAGGAACAGCTCGACGCGGGAAAGGTCGTCGGAGCGAATCTGGTCGGGCACGGGACTGGCGATACCGCCCTGCCCGATGCCGACATCGACGATATCGCTCATGATGCCTGGAAGCGTAAGCTCGAAGTTCGCCTGCGCAAAGAGCAGGACCAGGGCGATCAGGAAGTTGAGCTTATGCGCTCTGAGAAACCGGAAGATCGTCACGTGCCGCTCTCCCCTCTTATATATCTATATACGTTCGTGCGGAACCTATTCTTTCCGAATTTCGTTCGGTCTATCTTGAGCGCTCGCGATTCATAAACACCAAACAACGCGCCATGAAGGCGTCTTGACCAACAGCCCCGCTCGATGGCGGGCAAACGGCCTGGCAAAGCGATCGGTCCTTGTAGCCAGACCAGGAGAATCGCAAGGTCGGTACAGAAAAGAAAAGGCACCCCGTGGGGTGCCTGAACATTTGCTATCCGATTGCTCGGTTCACGCGCTGTCTGCCGTTAAGGCGAATTAGGAACGGGCAACCTTGCCGGACTTGAGGCAGTTGGTGCAAACGTTCATCTTGCGACGGTGACCGTCAACAACAACGTAGACACGCTGGATGTTGGGACGGAACTTGCGAATTGCGACGCGGTGCGAGTGGCTAATGGAGCGACCAGCAACGGGGTGCTTACCGCAGATCTCACAAACCTTAGACATATCAGGTAACCTCCTTGGACGGCAGTCGGACAGCCGCATGAACAAACAGCATTGCACTATAGCACAGAACACGGGATATGTGCGGAATCTACATAAGCTCGTGTTTTGTGCAGTGGAGACAGAGTACCCCGCCCC
>CASEEY010000020.1 GCA_949287055.1 uncultured Collinsella sp. | reverse complement strand
ACGCCGCCCACCGGTCAGCGGCTCTGGCGGCCGGGGCACGCCCGGTCCCATTCCGAACCCGGAAGCTAAGCCGGCCAGCGCCGATGGTACTGCGGGGGACGCCCGTGGGAGAGCAGGGCGCCGCTGACCGGTGGACGGCGTTTTGTCATAAGGTCCGTGTGAGGTAGCTCACACGGACCTTTGGCTTTTCAGGCCCTTCGGGGCCTTTTTCGTTTCTGGCATGGAGATGGGATGCGCTCTTCGCTTCTCCACTCGTATGCCCACTCGTTGCGTCACAATGACGTCCATGTTTACCTTGTTTCTCATCGGCAACATTGCCTCCGGAAAATCATCAGCTGCCCGCTACCTTGAGCGGCGCGGTGCGCTTCGCATTGATCTTGATGCTCTTGCCAAACGCCTGTATACGCCCGGGTCTCAGCTGGTCAACGATATCGCCGATGCCTTCGGATGGGATATCCTTGACGAGTTCGGTGCATTGCGTACCGACATTCTTGCTCAGCGTGCCTTCGATGTTCCCGAGCATGCCCGTCTGCTCGATTCGATCGTGCATCCCGTTCTGCTCGAACGGCTGGGCGCGATGCTTCTTCCCTCGAATTGCTGCTCTGTCGTCACGCCGCACTATGAGCTCGCCGTCGTCGAGATCTCCGTTCCCGAGACGTTTACCGATGCTTTCGGTCTTGCTGATGAGGTGCTTGCCATAACGGCACCCTTTGACGTGAGGCGCGCACGCGCTCTTGCTCGCGGCATGTCTCAGGAGGATTTCGAGGCCCGAGCGCTTTGTCAACCCGATGAGGACACCTTGTGCACGCTTGCTGACACGGTGTTCGATAATTCCGGTGATGAGCACGGGCTCATAGCCTATCTCGATGCTTGGCTCCACGAGCGCGGGCTTCTTCAGGGCGGTGAGCGCTGATATGAAGAGACGAGTTCACTTCCTCGCCTGGTACCGCGTATTGCCGCTTCTCATCGTATTCGCGTTCGGCGCCTTTTCGTGGGTTTACGCCTACGCGCCCGCGTCGCTTTTCCGACTTTTGTATCCCCTCGATTATGAGGAGCAGATCCTTGAGTCGGCAACGGCGCATGGCGTCGATCCCTATCTGGTTTCGGCTGTTATCGACACCGAATCCGGCTGGGATGCGTCTGCTCTTTCGAATAGGGGGGCCTGTGGGCTTATGCAGCTCATGCCGGAGACCGCTCATGATATGGTTGCCAAGGGTCTCGTCGATGGGTCTCGATATGATGCGGACGACCTTACCGATCCGGAGACGAATATCGAGATCGGCTGCGCCTACCTTTCCTATCTGACGTCGTATTTCAACGGGGCGACCGATCATGCCGTCGCCGCGTACAATGCCGGCATGGGAAATGTCGACTCGTGGACGAGCGAGGGCGCTGACCTTGAGGATGCCATCACCTTCCCTGAAACCCAGACGTATCTCGCACGCGTCACGTCCGCCCACGATCGTTACCAGCAGCTGTATCCAGAAGCCTTTTAGGGATTTGAGGTGACCGTATGCCTGCATTCGAGGTTGAGCGTGTCGGCGGCGAGCTGAAGCGCTTCGGAGTTGCCGGCGAGGGCGCTCGTTTCGAGGTCGTTGCGCCCTATGAGCCCTCGGGCGATCAGCCCCAAGCTATCGAATCCCTTGTGCAGGGCGTGAGAGATGGAGATCGTTACCAGGTTCTGCTGGGCGTGACCGGTTCGGGCAAGACCTTCACCATGGCCAAGACGATCGAGGCGCTCGGCAAGCCGACGCTCGTGATGGCTCCCAACAAGACGCTTGCGGCACAGCTTGCCAGCGAGCTCAAGGAGTTCTTCCCGCATAACGCCGTGGTGTATTTCGTCTCCTACTACGACTACTATCAGCCCGAGGCGTATGTTCCCTCGAGCGATACCTACATCGAGAAGGATTCCTCGATTAACGAGGAGGTCGAGATGCTGCGGCATCAGGCGACCGCAAGCCTGCTGTCACGGCGCGACGTCATCGTGGTCGCATCCGTCTCCTGCATCTACGGCATCGGTAGTCCCGAGGACTATGCGGGTCTGGCTCCGAACGTGGACAAGAAGGTGCCGCTCGAACGCGACGACTTCATCCATGAGCTCATCGATATTCAGTACGACCGAAATGACTTCGACTTGGCACGCGGAACATTCCGCGTGCGCGGCGACGTCGTGGACGTCTTCCCTCCCTATGCGGAGCATCCCCTGCGCTTTGAGTTCTTCGGCGATGAGGTTGAGCTCATCGCTGAGATCGACGAGGTGACCGGTGAGCTGCTGCGCGAGTACGACGCCATCCCCGTGTGGCCCGCCTCGCACTACGTAACCGAGAAGCCCAAGGTGACGCATGCCTTGAAGACGATCGAGGAGGAGTGCGAACATCGCGTGGCCGAGCTCAAGGCCCAAGACAAGCTGCTCGAGGCCCAGCGTCTTCAGCAGCGTACGGATTACGATCTTGAGATGCTCGAGACGATGGGCTTCTGCACGGGTATCGAGAACTACTCGCGTCACTTGGACGGCCGCAAGCCCGGCGAGCCGCCCTACACGCTCATCGATTACTTCCCGAAGGATATGCTCTGCATCATCGATGAGAGCCATGTGACGGTGCCGCAGATTCGCGGTATGCACGAGGGCGACCGTTCGCGCAAGGTGACGCTGGTGGAGCATGGGTTCCGCCTGCCGTCGGCCCTCGATAACCGTCCGCTGCGCTTCGATGAGTTCGAGGCGCGGATCCCGCAGTTCATCTACGTGAGCGCGACGCCGGGTGACTACGAGCTGCGCGTGAGCCAGAACAACGTGGAGCAGATCATCCGCCCGACCGGTCTACTCGATCCTAAGATCGATGTGCGGCCGGTTCGCGGGCAGATCGACGACCTGCTCGACGAGATCCGTACACGCACGGCGCGCCATGAGCGCGTGCTGGTCACGACGTTGACGAAGCGCATGGCCGAGGACCTGACCGATCATCTGCTCGATGCGGGCGTGAAGGTCAACTATATGCACTCGGACACCGCGACGATGGACCGCGTCGACATCTTGCGCGACCTGCGCCAGGGCACAATCGATGTGCTCGTGGGCATCAATCTGCTACGTGAGGGCCTCGACTTGCCCGAGGTTTCCCTTGTGGCGATCCTCGATGCCGACAAAGAGGGCTTCCTGCGCAACCGCCGCTCGCTCATCCAGACAATCGGGCGCGCCGCGCGTAACGCCGACGGCGAGGTCATCATGTACGCGGACACCGTCACCGATTCGATGCGCGAGGCGATCGACGAGACGAATCGACGTCGCGGCATCCAGATGGCGTTCAACGAGGAGCACGGTATCGAGCCCAAGACAGTCCGCAAGGCGATCAACGACATCTCGAGCTTTATCGCCGAGGCGACAGAGAACGTGGGGAAGCGCAACCGCAGCCGCGGCGACACGCTCGGCCATGGGGAGTTCTTCACGCCCGCCGACGGTGCCGACGAGTCCGGGATCACGCCGGGTGCGAAGCTCGCCGAGGAGCTCGCTGGCCTGCCTGCCGACGAGATCGCGCGCATTATTGCCACGATGGAGGAGGACATGCGCAGCGCCTCGGAGGCCATGGACTTCGAGGAGGCGGCGCGTCTGCGCGACGCGCTCGTGCATCTCAAGGCGGTGGTCGAAGGCGGCACCGAGGAGGAAGTTATCGAGCGGTTGCGTCGCGACGCGCGCAAGGGCAGTGTGTTCGGCGGCGGGCGCAAACGCCAGGGCTGGAAGGGCAAGCACTAACGCCGGAGAGAGCCGTCCAGCGCATCCGAATCGGTTCGTTTTCGCGGATCTGGTCACGACACGCCGATTCCTGTCGGCTCAAGGTCTTGCGCGTGCGTTCTGCGGCAGCCTGAGCTCCCGTACCGCTTCGCTCTGGCTGCTCGCACGGGGACGGGAACTCGATGACGTGCTCGGATGCAATATAAGGCATTATGAGATTGCTTATCCATCGTCGGGGGCGTACAGGAATCGTCGTCTCGTGACCACGATTGCGATCATGAGCGCTCCGTGCCCGTCCAAAGCGCGCCGGACGGTGCATAAGGCGATCGAATATCCTGCTCGTTGGGTCAAAGCATCGCGACAACGCAGCCGTGTGCCGCAGGGCGCCTTATGAGATGGTCTGGAGATCGGATATCAGGGCCTCGGCGCAGCGAATGCCGTCGGTGGCGGCGCTCATGATGCCGCCTGCGTAGCCCGCGCCCTCTCCGCACGGATAGAGGCCCGGCGCTCCGACCGCCATGCAGGCGCGGTCGCGCACAACGGTGACAGGAGAGCTCGAGCGCGTCTCGACGCCGGTGAGCACGGCCTCAGGGTTATCGTAGCCTCGCAGACGGCGGCCAAGGGCGGGGATGCCTGCACGGAGGGTGTCGATGATATGCGCGGGCAGGGTTTCATCGAGGGAGGTCCACGTGACGCCGAGCGCATAGGTCGGCTTGATGTCGCCGCCCGTCGTGCTCTCGTGGCGCGCGATGAAGTCTCCCACCAGCTGTGCCGGCGCATGGTAGTCGCCGCCGCCGAGCTCGAAGGCACGATGCTCGCAGGCGCGTTGCAGCTCGATGCCGGCGAGGGGATCGGTTCCCGGAAGATCTGCGGGGTTGACGTTCACGAGCAGCGCGGCGTTGGCATTGCGCCCGGCGCGCGCATATAGGCTCGCGCCGTTGACGACCACGCCGCCGGCCTCCGACGCGGCCGCCACGACCTCGCCGCCCGGACACATGCAGAACGTAAAGAGGTTACGGTCGTTGGGAAGGTGCGCCACAAGCTTGTAAGGCGCTGCTCCCAGAGCGGGATGTCCCGCCGCCCGCCCGTATTGCGCTCGGTCGATATCGGCCTGGAGGTGCTCGATGCGCACGCCCATGGCGAACGTCTTGCGTTCGAGCGCGAAGCCGCGCCGGCGCAGAAGCTCGAAGACGTCGCGTGCGGAATGGCCGCAGGCGAGAATGACCTGCGAGGTCGCGATGCGCTCGGTCTTGCCGCCCTGCTCGACGCTCAACGCGCGCGGCGAACCGTCGGCAGCGCGCTCGATGTCGATCATGCGGCAGCGGAAGCGGACCTCGCCGCCGTGTGCACGAATCTCGTCGACGATATGCGTGACGACGGCGGGCAGGATGTCGGACCCCACATGGGGCTTGGCGTCCCAGAGGATCTCGCGCGGAGCGCCGGCCTCGACCATGGTCTGGAGGATGAGCCGATGAGCGGGGTTTTTCGTGCCGGTGTTGAGCTTGCCGTCCGAGAAGGTGCCGGCGCCGCCCAAGCCGAACTGGATATTGCTTTCGGGGTCGAGCGTGCGGGTGCGCATGAAGCGCTCGATCGTCTCGGTACGCCGCGCTGCGTCATCGCCGCGCTCGATGAGTAGCGGTTTGAGCCCGGCATGGGCGAGCGTGAGCGCGGCGAAGAGTCCAGCGCACCCGGCGCCGACGACGACAGGCTGCGTGGCGCCTGCTCGCACATGCGCGGCAGATGCCGGAAACGCGGGCGCGGCGTCGTCGATGATGCGCAGGTTCTTGCGCTGCTCGGCGGGGATGCGTGACAGGACGTCCTGCTCGTTGAGATGCTTGTCAAGCCCGATACGGGCGCTCAGAACGAAATGGACGTCATGTTTCTTGCGGGCATCCACTGACTTGCGATGGAGCTCGATACGGGCGATATCGGCCTCTGAGAGCCCCAGAAGCCGCTTTGCAGCGGCGCGGCACACCGCAAGACAGGACGCCTCGGTCGTCGATGCGTCAAGGTCCGCGCGGATTTGCGAGAGTTCGAGCATGGATCGCCTTTCTGGGAAATTGGTGCCTGTCCCCATTTTCCCACGCGGGAAAATGGGGACAGGCACCAATTTCCCGCGCTCAGATCAGATTGACGTGTCGGCTGCGCGGATCCCCGACAGCCATGCCCAGGCAAGATTGAACCCGCCGCAGTCGGCATCCATGTCGAGGGCTTCGCCGCAGATGGTCAGCGCCGGGGCGATGTCGGGGCGAACCGTGAGGTCGGACAGGGTGACGGCGCTAAAGGGAATGCCGCCGCGCCGCACCTGGGCGCTCGCGTGCTCGGTCGTGCCCAGGACCTCGAGGGCAAGGTGCTTGGCAAGGTGCGCGTAGGCGCCGCAGGTGTGCCCGTCCGGTTCGGCGATGGTGGCGATATACGCGCCGAGTCGGCCGTCGAGCAGGCCGCAAAACCAGGGGGCGGTCATCTGGGCGGGATCGCCGAAGACGGCGGCGCGCGCTTCGAAAAGTCGCACAAGCTCCGCTTCGCCATAGGTGGGAAACAGATCGATCTCCACGACATCGCCGGCGGAGCAGCGGCGTGAGAGGTCGAAGACGACGATGCCCGAGATGCCGTACGAGCGGAAGAGGACCTCGCCGTCCTCTGTCCATAACGGCGCGCCGTCGCGGATGAGGGAGAGCCGACAGTCGACGCGAAGACCGTCGAGATGATCGAATGCGATGGAGCGAGGATCGTGTCGGAGGAAGTCTGCGGGTCGACAGGCGACGGGGCACAGCACAGGTTCCTCAGCGATATGGGGAAGACCGAACATCTCGGCCATGTGTTCCGACGATCCTCCGCAGGCGATGATGACACGGCGCGCGCATACGGTCTCGCGCGTGCGCTCGGCGCAGCGAAGCTCCTTGCGCAGCGCGCGAACAAGAGCTTTGAACTCGGTGACCGGCTTTTTCGGCGGCGATAGGGGCTTGGTCGGTCTTGAGATCTCGAGACGCCAGCAAGCATCCGCTTCATCGAAGCCGGCACCGACGATATCCGTGCATGTGCGCAGCTCGGCATGCGGCGCCACCGCCATGAGCAGGGCGTCGCGAACGGAGTCGGCTCGCTTGCTGTAGGGGTAAAGCCTGCCGTCGACCTCGCAGGTCAAAAGGCCGATCGAGTCGAAGAAGGCGGCGAGTTCGTCCTCGGGATGTTCGCCCATGACGGTGCGGGCGATGTCGGGATGGCGGTAGCGCGCGGGGTCGAGGTGGGCGTTCGACAGATTGCAGCGCCCATTGCCGGTAGCCAAGATGGGCAGCCCGAGCTCGACATCGCGTTCGATGACGATGACCGAGCCCCCCGCGCGCGCGGCAGCGATGGCGGCGGCGAGCCCGGAGGCGCCGCCGCCGACGATCGCGACGTCGTATGTGATGGGTGCGGGCACTTAGGCCTGCTCGGAGGGCTCGTCGCCCTCATGGGGCTCGACGGCCTTGACCGCAGCGAGCGCGAGCGGCAGGGTGCCGGCCAGAAGCTCGGTCTCGATGGTGCCGGCATCGCAGGCGGCGGCGAGCGCCGGATCGATGGGCAGACGGTCGAGGACGGGCAGGCTGTAGGTTGCGGCAACGTCGTCGAGCTTGCTTGCGCCGAAGATCTCGATCGCGCGGCCGCAGTCGGGGCACTGCACGTAGCTCATGTTCTCGACGATGCCGAGCACGGGCACGTTCATCTTGTCAGCCATGTTGACCGCCTTGGCGACGATCATGGACACGAGGTCCTGCGGGCTCGTGACGACGACGATGCCGTCGACCGGCAGGGACTGGAACACGGTGAGCGCGACGTCGCCCGTGCCCGGGGGCATGTCCACGAGCAGGTAGTCGAGCGGCCCCCAGGAGGTGTCGCTCCAGAACTGCTTGATGGCGCCGGCGATGACCGGACCGCGCCAGAGCACGGGGTCGGTCTCGTTTTGGAGCAGCAGATTGGACGACATGACCTTGACGCCGCCCTCGGAGATCTCGGGCAGCAGCAGCTTGCCCAGACCGTGGGCGCGGCGGTCGCCCATGCCGAACATGCGGGGGATGGACGGGCCGGTGATGTCGGCGTCGAGGATGCCGACCTTGGCGCCGCCGCGGGCAAGCTCGACGGCAAGCGAACCGGTCACGAGCGACTTGCCGACGCCTCCTTTGCCGGAGAGTACGGCTATGACGCGCTTGACCTCGGAGAGGTTGTTCTCCTCAAACTGCATCGGGGCGCTCTGCCCGCCGGCAGCCTGGGCGTGTTCACAGGTGCTCATGGGATGATCCTTTCGATAGAACCCGGCGCGACGATACCGTGCGCGGCGCCGGGCACTCAATGGTTGGCACGGGTCCATTGTACCCGTCTGCGGCGGGCGATTGCGCACGGGATACGACGCGATGTCGGGGCGGACTTTCCCAGTACACGCTCTTGACGGATGCGGGCAGTGTTTGTATGGTGTAGACGCGTATACAAAGGAGGAGCCATGGCCACAGCGGTTATTTCCGGTCGGGTTGACGAGCGCATCAAGGAGCGCGCGGATGCGTACCTCCGTGCCGCCGGGCTCCAGGCGGGAGACGTGATCCGTCAGGTGTGGGAGCGCATCGCCCGTACCGGGGAGATTCCCGTCGACGAGGGGCGTGAGGCAGCCGTCGAAGAGGACCCGCTTGAGAAGCTCATGGCGCTTCGCGTATCGTTCGGTTCGTCGGAGGAGCTCAAGCACCTTACCGATGAACAGATGAGAGAGATGATTGCGAGCAGATATGCGTAACTTCAACGATCGAACGCTGCTTTTCGATACGAACGTACTGCTCGATGCAATCGTCGAGGGCAGGCCTGAATCCCATGAGGCGTGGGATGTCTTGTGTCGATGCAACGGCGGCGGGGATTTGGGTATGGTCACCTCGGGTTCCCTTAAGGATGCGTACTATGTGCTCTGCCGTTATGGGAAGGAAGCCGAGGCGCGTCAGGCGGTCAAGACGCTCATGGAGCTGCTCGTCATCGCGCCGATGGGGGTGGAGGAATGCGAGCTTTCCATCCATTCGAACGAGCCGGATTTCGAGGACGGGCTCGTGCGGGCATGTGCCGAGCTGAACAACGTCGATTTCATCCTCACGCGTGACACCGCGGCGTATCGTGCATCCAAGGTGCGCGCGATGACGTGCGCGGAGTACCTCGAGATCTGCGAAGGGTGATGGGGCGGCTCGGCGTATGAGGGTCGCTCTTCTGCCGGTAGCACAAGGCGGGGTGCGGTCCGAATCGTGGACCGCACCCCGCCTTCCGTGTCGATCGCCCGCTCGGGTCCTAGCAGGTTGCCCCGCCCACGACCTGCTTGTTGAGGATGGCCTCCTTGTCGATGGGGGCGGTCAGGAGCTTGTCCTGCACATAGTCGAAGCCCAGGCGCGCGACGGTGTCGGCAAGGCGCTCGCCCGAGATTCCCTCGTCACGGAAGAACAGAATGGCGCGCTCCACGACGTCCATGACCTCGTCCTCGCTGGTGAAGATCTTATCCAGCGCTCGGCCATGCGCGGTCTTCTTGCCCCAGCGGCCGCCGATGTAGACCTTGTAGCCGGCGAGTCCCTCGGTCACGGCATCGAACGGGCAGGAGCCGATGCAGCGCCCGCAGTGGTTGCACGCAGAGCCGTCGATGGTGATCTTTCCGTCCGGTCCGACCTGCGCGTCGCCCATGGGACATGCCTTCACGACCTGGCAGACCTTGCAGGCGCGGCACTTCTCGAGATCGATCTGCGGCACGCGCTGACCGACGATGCCCAGGTCGTTGAGGTCGGGTTTGACGCACATGTTGGGGCAGCCGCCCACGGCGATCTTGAACTTGTGCGGCAGCTCGATGCCGTGGTAGCCCACGTAGAAGCGCTCGTGCAGCTTCTCGGACAGCTCGAAGGTGTCGATCAGGCCATACTGGCACGTGGTGCCCTTGCAGCTCACGACCGGGCGCACCTTGGAGCCGGTACCGCCGGCATCCAGGCCGTGGTCCTGCAAAAACGCGATGCAGGCCTCGATGTTGTCGTAGGGGACGCCCTGGATCTCGAGGGTGAGGCGCGTGGTCATCGTGACCTCGCCGGAGCCGAACGTCTCGCTCGCCTCGGCCACGATCTTCTGCTCTGCAGCGGTCAGCTTGCCGTTGCGCGTGATCACGCGAATGTTGAACACGTCGTCGAAGCGCTTGTCCTGCAGGCACCCCAGACCTTTCAGGCGCTTGATCTCGGCGGCGGGAAGCTTGTTGCCCGGCTTGCGGGCGACCTTGACCTCGTTGAAGGTCATGCCGCCCTCGAGCACGCGCGTGTTGGTATAACCGGCTGCCTTGAGGCGGTTCTGCGCAAAGTAGCCGCGCTTGCCCTTGGCGCACACGAGCAGGAGCTTCTCGTCCTTCTCGTGACCGGGCAGTCCGTCCGGGCTGATCTTGGTGAGGTCCACCCATTCCGCGCCGGGGATCGTGGGCGCCGGCAGGACGTCGATGACCTTGTAGTCGGCGGCGGCGCCGGCGGCGTATTCGGCGGGGGTGAAGCGTTCGAGCTCGCCGGCGAGCTTGTTTTCCAGGATGTAACCGGCGGTGACGAGCGGGTGGATCGCGGTTGAGAACGGCGGTGCGTAGGCGAAATCCATCATGTCGAGATCCTCGACCGCGAGCTTTTGATACAGGGCGGCGACTACGACGTCGACGACCTTGTCGACCGCGCCCGCGCCGAGCACCTGTACGCCGAGCAGGCGATGCGTCTGCTTGCAGGCGATGAGCTTGATGAAGAAGCTCGCCGAGCCGGGGTAGTAGTGGGCCTTGTCGTCCACGATGCAGACGATGGACTCCGGATCGAAGCCGGCCTCGCGCGCCGCAGCCTCGGTGAGGCCGCAACGGCCACCGTTGAGCGTCGGGAGGATTCGCACCACGCCGGTGCCAAGCGCGCCGGGATAGGCGGTCGGCGCACCCGTGAGCGTACGGGCGAGGGCGCGGCCGCAGATGTTGGCCGTGGACCCCATGGCGCTCCACTGCGGCTTGCCGGTGATGAAGTTTCTCACCTCGGCGCAGTCGCCGGCGGCGTAGACGTCGGGCAGGTTGGTGGCCATGTGCTCATCCACGAGCACGCAGCCCTTGAGCATCTCGATGCCGGAGCCCTCGAGCCATGCCGTGGCGGGGCGAATGCCGATGGCGAGCACCGCGACGTCGGCGGCAAACGAGCCGTTTGCCGTCTGCACGCTTGCAACGCGGCCGTCGCCCGCGATGCCGGTGAGCGCGGCGCCGGTGACCACGCGGACGCCCGCCGCCTTGAGCTGACGCTTCGCGAAATCGGCCATCTCGGGGTCGAAGACGTTGGGCAGAATCTGGGGCATCGCGTCGATCACGGTGACGGAGAGGCCACGGGAGAGCAGGCTCTCGGCGACCTCAAGGCCGATAAAGCCGGCGCCCACCACGACGGCGCGCCGGCATCCGTTTTGCTCCACATAGTCGCGCAGGCCGCAGGCATCGTCAGGTGTGCGGAGGCAGAAGACGCCCGCAAGGTCGCGCCCCGCCACGTCCGGCACGAACGGTGTCGCACCCGTGGCGATGATCAGCTTGTCGTAGGTCTCGGTGTCCTCGCTTCCGTCCGCGCGGCGAACGCGTACCGTATGCGCGGCGGCGTCGAGCCCGGTGGCCTCCGTACCGGTCTCCACTTCGACGCCGGTGAGGCCGGTGTACGCGGCGGGCGTATTGACGATGAGATCCTCGCGTGCGGGGATGTCGCCGCTCACGTAATAGGGCAGCCCGCAACCCGCATAGCTGATGTCGGTTCCCTTGGTGACAACCTTCACCTCGGCGGAGCGATCGCAGCGCTTGATTTTGGCGGCGGCTTTGGTTCCGGCGGCGACGCCGCCGACGACCAGGTACTTCATATGACGTCCCCTCTCTGAGGCAGGACGCGCGATCGGGTTGGCCGTGCGCGCCCGTATACCCGTATGTCCATGATAGGCCCGCGGGGCGGTCGGGACGGGTGGGAAATACTCCGAAGGGGGAGCGTGTCGGGTTGTAAGGGAAGCGCGTCAGCCGGCGACGCGCTTCTCCATAATGTGGTCGTCCATGATGAACCCGGAGCCGATATCGGTCCGCACGGCGTCGATCGTCTCGAAGCCCGTTCCCTTGTAGGCGCGGATGCCGAGCTCGTTGCCCTTGTTGACGGTGAGATACATCGCGCGCAGGCCGCGCTCTCGGCACAGCTGCTCGTAAAACGCGATCACGGCGCGTCCGAAGTGCTTGCCGCGCTCGTCGGCGCGCAGATAGATCTTGCTGATGAAAAAGCGCGACGTCTCCGGTTCGACGCGGCCGCCCGTGTAGCCGACGATGCGTCCGTCGTCGGCGGCATGCACAAACCAGTATTCGTACGCGTGCTCGACCATATCGCGCCGGATCGCGGAAGGGCTCTGGAAGCGCTCGATCATGTACTCGGTTTGGTCGGCGCCGATGAGCGCCGGCCAGTACGCGCGCCAGATGTCGGCGGCGAGCGCGCCGAGCGCATCGGCCTGTTCGAACACGATGGCCTCGAAAGTCGCCGACGCATCTGACAGATGGAGGGCGTTCGCTGCGGTATCCATGCGGCTCCTCTCAGACGGCTGCGATATGGTCTTCAGTCTAGTTGAGGAGTAAGGTAGGGCTATCCTGCTCGCGGGATTGGCTTCAGGATGTAACACAGGGGGCGCTGACATGGGACGACCGGAAGGGTATCGCGGCTTGCTCGTGGCCGGGAGCGGGTGTGCGGATCCTCGCGCGTATGCCGCCTACGTCGAGCCGCTCGCGCGGGAGCTGGTCGAGGCCTTTCGCCTTGACGCGTCCGGCGCCGCGCCGGTTCGCATCGCGTTTACGGGCGGTGGAGCGCACGCCGCCCTGAACTCCGCAGGTTTGGACGTCGCCGCCGGGCTCGAGGAGCTCTGGGCGGCAGGAGCGCGCGACGTGACGGTCGCCTCGACGCACCTGATCGACGGGGTGTCGTATGAGGGGGTGCGGCGGGCCGTGCGCACGAAGGCGCGCCTGTTCGACACGGTGCGTCTCGCGTCGCCCCTGCTCTCGTCCGCATCCGATGCGGCCGCCCTCGCCCGCGCTATCGACGGCCGCTATCCGCGTCGGGAGCGCGAGGTGGTCGTACTCGTCGGGCACGGGTCCGATGGGGCAGGGCAGCTTTCGTACCTTGCGCTCGGCTATGAGCTGCGCGCTCGAGGCCGCGACGACGTGTTGATCGGGGTGCTTCGCGGGGATCCATCGTGTTCGGTGGTGGCGGCTGAGCTCGCGGCAGCTGGCGCCGAGACCGTGACGCTCGTCCCGCTCATGGTCGCTGTCGGAGGCCATGCGCGACGCGATGTCCTCGGTGCCGATCGCGGGAGTTGGGCAAGCCGTCTTGAGGCTGCCGGGTTCGCCGTGCGGGCGGTTGCCGACGGCCTGGGAGCGTGGCCGGAGGTTCGGGCGCTAGCGAGCGAGCACCTGCGCAGCTCGGCCCGATGCATTTCGGGGGAGGGGCACGAGCTCGTGCCGCCTGGCGGTGCGAGTCGGTTCCCGCTCTTCGTCGATCTTTCGGCCAAGCGCTGCCTGGTGGTCGGGGGTGGAGAGGTCGGATGCCGCCGCGCCGCCGCGCTCGCCCGCTTCGGGGCTCGGGTGGTACTGGTGGATCCCGCTTTCCGCGACGAGGGTCGCCATGTTGCCGCCGAGCTGGTCGCACGTCCCTATCGCCCCGGTGACGAGGACGGGTGCGCGCTGGCGGTCGCCGCCACGAACGATCGCGCGGTCAACCGCATGCTGGGCGAGCGCTGCCGCCGACTCGGCATACCGGTGTCGGTAGCGGACGCGCCCGACGAGTGCACGTTTTTCTTTCCCGCTCTCTGCGAGGGAACCCATACGGTCGCGGGCGTCGTCTCGCGCGATGCCTCGCCGGACGGCCACGCCCTGACCGCGTGGGTCGCCGCGCAGATCCGCAGCATCTTGCCGTAAGGGCGTTTGCGCGCGGGCGATGTGCGCCGAACACGACATGGGCTTCCCGTGTTCGAGCGCGCATGCGAACACATGTCCGGTGCCAAAACGGGTAGACTGGTGCCCGCGTATCCCCATGGCGTTCCGAAAGGATTCCCATGTCAGAATCATCCATCGTCATCCGCGGCGCCCGTGAGCACAACCTGCGCGATATCGACGTCGAGATCCCTCGCGACAAGCTCGTCGTGATCACCGGCCTGTCGGGCTCGGGAAAGTCGAGCTTGGCGTTCGACACCATCTACGCCGAGGGCCAGCGCCGCTATGTCGAGAGCCTGTCCAGCTATGCCCGCCAGTTCCTGGGGCAGATGGACAAGCCCGACCTTGATTCCATCGACGGTCTCTCCCCGGCGGTGTCCATCGACCAGAAGACCACGAGCAAAAACCCGCGCTCCACGGTGGGCACGGTCACCGAGATCTACGACTACCTGCGCCTGCTGTTCGCCCGCGTGGGCACGCCGCACTGCCCGGAGTGCGGCCGCGTGATCGAGCGACAGACGACCGACCAGGTCGCCGACAAGATCATGGCGGCGGGCGCCGGGCGCCGCGCCCTGGTGCTCGCGCCGGTCGTTACCGACCGCAAGGGCGAGTTTGCCAAGCTCCTCGACGATCTGCGCCGCGAGGGCTTCTCCCGCGTGCGCATCGACGGGGAGGTCCATAGCCTGGATGACCCCATCGAGCTCGATAAGAAGTATCGCCACACCATCGAGGTGGTGGTCGACCGCATCGTCATCCGCGAGGGCAGCGTCGGCCGTATCGCCGAGGCGGTCGAGCAGGCCACGAAGCTCGCGAACGGCCGCGTAGCCGTCTACCTGCTACCCGACCGCGATGCGCCGGAGGGAACGCCGGGCGATCTGCTCTCGTACTCGCTGGCGCTCGCGTGCCCCGAGCACGGCCACTCTATCGACGACCTGCAGCCACGCGACTTCTCCTTCAACGCTCCCTACGGTGCGTGCCCCGAGTGCGATGGCCTGGGCTTCAAGAAGGTCGTGGATGCCGAGGCGCTCATCGAGGACCCCAACCTCTCCATCGAGGACGGCGTGTTCGGGAGCTTCTTCGGTAAGTCCAACTACTACCCGCAGATTTTCCGCGCCCTCGCCAAGCACCTGAAGGTCGACCCCGCGACGCCGTGGCGCGATCTGCCCGCCCGCGTGCGCAAGATCTTCCTCGACGGCCTGGGCGACAAGAAGATGCGCGTCGACTACCACACGCAGGACGGACGCGACACCCACTGGTTCACCAAGTACTCCGGCGTGCGCAACATCCTGTACGAGCGCTATATCGAGACGACCAACGACAACACCAAGGCGCGACTCGAGAAGTACATCCGCGAGGAGCCGTGCCACGCCTGCCATGGAGCACGCCTGCGTCCCGAGATGCTCGCCGTCACGGTGGGGGACAAGTCCATCTACGACGTGTGCTGCATGAGCTGCCGTGAGTCGCTCGAGTTCTTCGAGGCCCTCGAGCTCACCGAGCGCCAGCAGTTCATCGGCGGGCGTATCGTCAAGGAGATCATGGAGCGCCTGCGCTTTCTGGTGGACGTGGGTCTGGACTACCTCACGCTCGACCGCGCTTCGGCGACGCTGTCGGGCGGCGAGGCGCAGCGCATCCGCCTGGCAACGCAGATCGGCGCGGGCCTCATGGGCGTGCTCTACATTTTGGACGAGCCGTCCATCGGCCTGCATCAGCGTGACAACGAGCGCCTCATCGCCACGCTCGAGCGCCTGCGCGACCTGGGCAATACGGTCATCGTGGTCGAACACGACGAGGATACGATCCGCGCGGCGGACTTCGTGGTGGACATGGGACCGGGCGCCGGCGAGAACGGCGGCGAGGTGGTGTGCGCCGGCTCGCCCGACGAGATCATGGCCTGCTCGGCCTCGCTCACCGGAGCCTACCTCACCGGCAAGCGCATGGTGCGCCTGCCCGACGAGCGCAGGAATCCCGGCCGCGGCGCCCTCGTGGTCCGCGGGGCGCGCGCCAACAACCTCAAAAACGTCACGGCCAAGATCGAGTTCGGCACGTTCACGGTGGTCACCGGCGTGTCCGGCTCGGGCAAGAGCTCGCTGGTGACCGACACCATCGCGCCGGCGCTCACCAACGCCATCCACCACTCCGCCCGCCCGGTCGGTCCCTATCGCGCCATCGAGGGCATGGAGCAGATCGACAAGGTCATCGACATCGACCAGTCGCCCATCGGGCGCACGCCGCGCTCGAACCCGGCGACCTACATCGGGCTGTGGGACGACCTGCGCGCGCTGTTCGCCAGCGTGCCGGAGTCCAAGGCGCGCGGCTATTCGCCCGGCCGCTTCAGTTTCAACGTTTCCGGCGGTCGCTGCGAGGCCTGCAAAGGTGACGGCCAGATCAAAATCGAGATGCACTTCCTGCCCGACATCTACGTGCCGTGCGAGGTCTGCGGCGGCAAGCGCTACAACCGCGAGACGCTCGAGGTGCTCTACCGCGGCAAGTCCATCTCGGATGTGCTCGACATGTCCGTGACCGAGGCGCTGGCGTTTTTCGGCAACATCCCGCAGATCAAGCGCAAGCTGCAGACGCTGTACGACGTGGGTCTGGGCTACGTCCGTTTGGGCCAGCCCGCCACGACCCTGTCGGGCGGCGAGGCGCAACGCGTGAAGCTGGCCAAGGAGCTGCACCGCAAGCAGACGGGCAAGACCTTCTACATTCTCGACGAGCCGACCACCGGCCTGCACTTCGAGGACGTCCGCCAGCTCATCGACGTGCTGCAGCGCCTGGTCGACGCCGGTAACACGGTGCTCGTGATCGAGCACAACCTCGATGTCATCAAGGTCGCCGACCGCATCATCGACCTGGGCCCCGAGGGCGGAAGCGGCGGCGGTCGCATCGTCGTGGCGGGCACGCCCGAGCAGGTCGCGGCGTGCCCCGAGAGCTATACGGGACGGTTCCTGGGCCCGATCCTCGCGCGCGACCGCGAGCGGCAGGCGGGCCTGATCTAGAGACGCCGCGGTTGGCCGGCGACGTGTTCCATGGGTTGGTTGGGGACGTGTTCCATCCAACCCATTTCTCCATAACAAAAGACCTCTGGGGCATTTTTCTCGCAGAAATGGGTTGGACGGAACACGTCCCCAACCAACCCATCCAACCGCGGCGTCTCTAGATCAGACCCGCCTGCCGCTCGCGATCGCGCGCGAGGATCGGACCCAGGAACCGTCCCGTATAGCTCTCGGGGCACGCCGCGACCTGCTCGGGCGTGCCCGCCACGACGATGCGACCGCCGCCGCTTCCGCCCTCGGGGCC
>CASEEY010000019.1 GCA_949287055.1 uncultured Collinsella sp. | reverse complement strand
CAGGCCGCCATGCTCACGCCCGACGACTGCGCTGTCGTGATCACCCATACCGGCGCCACGCGCGAGATGTACGCGGTGGCCCAGCTGGCGCACAACGCCGGCGCGCGCGTCATCCTCATCACGAGCTATCCGTCGCAGAAGATCTCCGAGTTCGCGGACATCACCTTCGTCTCGACCTCCGACGAGACGCGCTACCGTCCCGAGTCCCTCTCGTGCCGCTACGCGCAGCTCGCCATCATCGATTCGCTCTACACGGCCATGATGTTCCGCCTGAGCGACGGCGCCGAGTCGCTCCACAAGATCCGCGAGGCCATCGACCTCATCAAGGACGAGAACTAACCACGCCCCGCCTCCATGGTGAAAACGCCGGGCCTCATTTCGTGAACGCGCGAAATGAGGCCAGGCGTTTTTTCACATTCGCTAAGTCCGATACGCGCCTAGCTGTTGTAGCGGGCGAGGAATGCGCGCGTGCGCTCCTGCTGCGGGTTGCCCAGCACCTGATCGGGTGTACCCTGCTCCACGATGGTCCCCCCGTCCATGAAGACCACGCGGTCGGCGACGTCGCGGGCAAACGCCATCTCGTGCGTCACGATGATCATGGTGATGTCCTCGGCTGCAAGTTGACGGATGACCTTCAGCACCTCGCCGGTGAGTTCGGGGTCGAGCGCGGAGGTCGGCTCGTCAAAAAACAGGATGTCGGGATTCAGGGCAAGGGCCCGCGCGATGCTTGCGCGCTGCTGCTGGCCACCCGAAAGCTGGCAGGGCACTTTGTCCTCGGTGCCGACAAGGCCCATCTTCTCGATAAGCGAGCGGGCCTGGCGCTCCACCTCCGCTCGATCGCGCTTCTGCACCGCAATCGGCGCGTCCATGATGTTGCGCATGACCGTCATGTGCGGAAACAGGTTATAGCTCTGGAAGACCAGGCCGAAGCGGCTCTTGGCGCGGCGCAGCTCGTCGCCCTTGACGTAGGTGACCTGCCCCGTTGGTCCCGTGCTCGCAACCGTGACGTCGCCGTAGCGCAGCGAGCCCGCGTCGATGCGCTCGAGCATGGTCGCGCAGCGCAGCAGCGTGGACTTGCCACCGCCCGAGGGGCCGATGATCGCCACGACCTCGCCGGGCCGCACATCCAACGTGATGTCGCGCAGCACGACGTGGTCGCCAAAGGCCTTGCCCACGTGCTCCATGGAAAAGATCGGCTCTGCCATCCTGTCTCCTCGTCCTCGCCGGTTTTCGCGTCTCGCCGCGCGCGTCAGTCGTGATAGTAGTCCAAGCGCTTCTCGGCGATGCCGATAAGCGTCTCCACCAGAAAGTTGAACACCCAGTAAAACACCGCCGAGATGGCAAACGGCACCATGCTCACCTGCGAGGCGACAAGCGCCTTGGCGGTCGAGAACATCTCGGCCACGCCGATGGCGAAGGCGAGCGACGTGTCCTTGACCAAGGTGATGATCTCGTTGCCCATGGCGGGCAGGATGCGCTTGACCACCTGGGGCAGCACGATGCGCGCGAACGTCTGCGCGCGCGTATAGCCCAGGACCTCGGCGGCCTCGTACTGGCCGCGCGGGATGGACTGGATGCCGCTCCGGTAGATCTCGGCGAAGTACGCCGCGTAGTTGATGATGAACGCCACGATGCACGCCTGCCATTTGGAGTCGGGCGTGAGCTCGATGCCGAAGACGTAGTACGGGGCGAAGTAGATGGCGAACATCTGCAGCATGAGCGGGGTGCCGCGCATGATGGAGATGTAGACGCGGGCGACGGCGCGCAGCGGCGCGAAGCGGCTCATGCGCGCGAGCGCCACTGGCACCGCGAGCGGAATGGAGCCCACGAGCGTGAGCACGAAGATCTGCACGGTGGTGCCGAAGCCCTCCAGCAGCATGCCTGTCATCGTCGTGATATCCATGCGCATCCCTTCAGCGAAATGGTGGGAAAACAGGGACAGTCCCTATTTTCCCACCGGGCAATCCATGCGTATGCGAGGTGCGTTACTCGAGCACCCAGTTCTCGTAGGACAGGCCGTACTCGGCGTACTTGTCGCACAGCTCGGCGACCGTGCCGTCCTCGTCCATCTCGCGCAGGGTCTGGGTGACCTGCTCGGCGAGTGCCTCGCTGCCCTGCTTGAAGCCCACGGCGTAGTGCTCCTCGGACAGCATCTCGGGCAGCTGCACGTAGGCGTCGGGCTTGGCGGACATCTGGTACTCGGCGATTGACAGGTCGCATGCCACCGCGTCGACCGCACCGGACTCGAGCTGCATGAAGGCCGTGTTGTACTCGCCGATCTGGTCGAGCGAGGCAAACGTGGCGGCAAGGCTCGCCTGATCGCCCTCGAGCACGTCGAGCGCCGCGGAGTCGACCTGCGTGATCACCGTCTTGCCGGCAAGGTCGTCGAAGCTCTCGATACCGCTATCGGCTTTGACCACGATGACCTGGCCGTTGAGCATATAGGGCGCAGAGAAGGTGTAGTCGTCCTCGCGGCCCTCCATGGTGAAGCCGTTCCAGATGCAGGTGATAGCGCCCGAGTCGAGCAGCGTGTCCTTGGCATCCCAGTCGATGGGCTCGTACTGGACCTCCCAGCCGTTGCGCTCGGCGACCTCGGCGGCCAGATCGAGGTCGAAGCCGGTGAACTCGCCGTCATCACCCACGTAGCCGTAGGGCGGATACGACTGGTCGAAGCCCACGACAAGGGTCGAGATGTCCGCGGAAGCATCCTCGGCCGGCGCGGACGAGCCGGCGCTCTCGTTGGACGCGGGAGAGCCGCCGCACGCCGACAGCGCGAACGCGAGGGCAAACGCCGCGACGGCGGCGACGAGCGACAGGAAGCGCTTGCTTTTCATGGTGAACCCCTTCGGTGTATTCGCCAGACCACACGGACCGGCGCTGCAGTGCAACGGCAATCACTTTACTATGATGGAGTGTTTCAAGCAAGGACTTTCTTTTTTCGCCGGTACGGCAGGCGCAAGGGACCCGGAACAGCCGGGCCGCCATGACCAAACCGCCCTTCTTGCCCAGCGGCTCTTCCCCAACCTTCGCGAAATGAGCGCTTCGATTTGAAACCCATGAGTATACCGGGGCACGAGATCAACAAAGGCGCAGATAGATAAATTGCTACCGGCGGGGTATACAAAGGGGTTTCGAATTAAAGCACTCACTTCGCGAAGGTCCGAGGAGCGTCGGCAGTGAAAACCCGCCCGCGCGCTTACGCGCGGGCGGGTTTTGCGGCGGATCGAACTGTTCGAGCGGACTGCTTACTCGCGGAATCCGTCCTCGAAGGGCACGCGCGCCCCGCGGCCCTTCTTGCCGGCAACCACGGCGCCGGCGCCGATGGCGGACAGGCCGGCGGAGACTGCAAGGCCGATGCTCGCAGCGTCGGCGGTCGCGGGCAGCTTCTCGCGCTCGTCGGCGGTCGCCGCGCGCTCGTCCTTCTTGGCACGCTCAGCGTCTTCGTCCTTCTGCTCGTCGGACGTCGAGGTGTCGTTCGCAGTGGACTCGTCGGTCTCGGTCTTTTCCTGGGTGCTCGTCGAGGTGTTCTCGTCGTCGGCAGATGCCGAGCCCTCCGCCGAGGCGCTGCCAGTCGAGCCGGCGTCGCTGTCGGAGCTGTCGTCGGCGGAGTCGGTGGCGCCGTCGGAACCGATGCCGCCGTTGGAATCGTCGCCAGCGCCAGAGCCGTTGTTGCTCGCGCCGTTCCCGGTGCCGGAACCGCCCTCGGAGCCGGGGCCGCCGTTGCCGGTATTGCCCTCGGCACCGCTATTGTCGCCGTTGTCGGAATCGCTGCCAGCTCCGTCGTCGGAACCGTTGCCGTTGTTCGAGTCGGAGCCATTGTCGGCGTTGTCGCCCGATTCGTTATCGGATCCGGCGCCGCTGTCGGTTGTGCCACCGGTTACCGCATCGTTCGCGGGCGGCACGGGCTTGGGCGTGCTCCCGTCGTCCGACGAGGGGCCGTCGCCCGCAGGCTCGTCGCCCTCCGAGCCATCCGGCTGCTCGCCGCCCTCGTCTCCGGGCTGCTCGCCCTCGTCCTCGGGCTCCTGGTTGCTGTCGCCAGCATCCTGGTCGCCGTCGCCAGCATCCTGGTCGCCGTCGTCAGCATCCTGGCTGCCGTCGCCGGGCTCCTGGCTGCCGTCACCCGGCTGCTCGCCGCCCTCTTCGGGTTTATCCGCCTGGGCCTCATCCTCGGCGATGTACTCCAGGCAGGTCGCGCGCTCGCGCTCGTAGCGGGCGCGATAGCTGGCCGCCCACTGGCCGCCGACGTTCTCGACGACCGCGTCGCACAGTGCGTTGACGAACTCGCGGTCGGTCATGTCGTCGGTCAGCTTGGCCAGCTTAAAGTACTTCTGGCACCCGCCCGAACCGAACAGATTGCACATACCCCAGGCTAAGCCCTTCACGCAGTCGGCGCGCCCGGAGATGTCCACGCCGAACGTGTTGTGCAGGATGCGCTCGACCGGCAGGTAATACTCCTGATACGCGAAGTCGTCCTGCAGCGCGGAGAACTCGCTCGAGTTGGCCGCATACGCCGCGTGCCAAGCGTCCTGCGCGAGCTGGCCGATCTCGGTCAGGCGCTTGGTCGACGAATCGTAGATGTCGCCCGAGCGAAGCTCGTTGCCGCGCTCGATGACGGGCGCGAACATCGCATAGGTGTCGGGGTCGTAGGCGTAGCACGCCTCCATGAACTCAACCAGCGAATAGCGGCGGTCAAACTGGTAGAACCCCATGGCGTTGTAGCCGTCGTAATAGCTGAAGCCCTGGTCGTAGTTGCTCCCGCTCTCGTTCTCGGCAAAATACTTCATCTCGCTCGACAGCGAATTCGGCGAGATGCTCATCGCGCGGCTCGCCATGAGCGAGTTGACCGACAGCATCATGATCGAGGGCATGCCCTGGGCCTCGGCCGTGGCCGCGGGATCATCGACATACGCGTCGGCGCGGTCGAAATCGCCAGGTGCCGGAAGCTCCTCGGATGTCCCGTCCGCTCCAGTGTCGGTGCCGTCGGCGGATGTGCCGTCGGCCGCGACGAGCGCGTCCTCGGCGTCGGTATCGGTGTTGGCAAACAGGGTGGACGGTGTTGCCGCCGTGCCAAACGCCAGCGTTAGGGCGAGACCGGCAGCGATAGCCTGGTGCTGAGGCTTCATAGCTCCTCCTTGGTTCTGCGTCTCCTGGCGGAGATGGTGCGGTAAAAGTGTGTTTGCGACAGAGCGCACAGAGGTGACGCTATTATGCCCAACGCGCAGCGCTCTTACAACGTGGGTCAATCGGCGCTCACATCCTGTCGACAACCGCGCGCCACGGAGCGCACGCCCCTTTCATGCGTGAGCATCAAGCTGCGGCTTTAACGCAAAGGCCCGGGAGCCGAATGTGCGCGCTCCCGGGCCTCGATACCCTATGGATGCGTTTGGCGCTAGCAGATCTCGACGACCCAGCCCTCGGGTCCCTCGAGTTCGCCAGCCTGAATGGCGGTCAGGGTCTCGCGGAGCTTGGCCATGACGGGGCCAACCTGCTCCATACCGCTTGCGAACACGATCTCGTCGTCGCCGTTGACGACCTTGCCCACCGGGCTGATCACGGCCGCGGTGCCGCACATGCCGCACTCCACGAACTCGCCGGCCTCGACCTCGGAGAACTTGACCGGGCGCTCGACGACCTCCATGCCGAGCATGTCGGTGGCGACCTGCACCAGCGAACGACGCGTGATGGAGGGCAGAATCGAGTCGGTCGCGGACTGCGGCACCACGAGCTTGCCGTCGCGGTCGACGAACAGGAAGTTCGCGCCACCGGACTCCTCGACATAGGTATGGGTCTGCGGATCGAGGAACATGTTGTCGGCGAAGCCCTCGGCGTGCGCCTGAACGCTCGGGTACAGCGACATCGCGTAGTTGAGGCCCGCCTTGATGGCGCCGGTGCCGTGGGGCGCGGCGCGGTCGTACTCGGGAACCTTGACGGCCACGGGCTTGACGCCGCCCGAGTAGTACGGGCCCACGGGCGTCACGAGGATGCGGAACTGGTACTCGTCGGCCGGCTTGACGCCGATGACCTCGCCGGTCGCCACCATGAACGGGCGGATGTAGAGGGTGGCACCCGAACCGAACGGCGGCACCCATGCCTCGTTGGCCTTGACGACCATCTTCACGGCCTCGAGGAACTTGTCCTCGGGGAACGGCGGCATCACGATGCGGCGCGCGGAGTCGGCCATGCGGCTGGCGTTGAGGTCGGGGCGGAAGCAGACGATCTTGCCGTCCTTGGTGGTGTAGGCCTTAAGGCCCTCGAAGACCTCCTGGCAGTAGTGGAAGATACCGGCGCACTCGGAAAGCGTGAGCGTGTGGTCGGCGGTCAGGCCGCCCTCCTCCCAGGCGCCATCCTTGTAGTTGCAGACGTAGCTATAGTCCGTGGGACGATACGCGAAGCCGATGTTGCCCCAATCGATATCCTTCTTTTCGACCGCCATGATGATCTCCTTTGTTGTTTCGTGCTGCCGCGCCCTGCGGGCATGCGGCGTATTGCACGATTCTACTCCCCTTGGGTGGAGTGAGCGAAGTATTTTACATTCGTATTACAGCGCCCGGGCGGCCGCAGTGGAGGCCAGTTTAATCCTAGCAATTCGCTATAGATTCGTTATACTTAGCCCATTCGCGAGACGAGGGGAGCCGCCATGGGCTTCATCACCACCATCAAAGAGGACATCGCCGCCGTCAAGCACAACGACCCGGCGGCGCAAAACGGGTTCGTCATCTTTCTGTCGTATCCGGGCCTTCACGCCAAGTGGATGCACACGCCTGAGCACTGGCTGTGGAACCATGGCGCGCGCAGCCTCGCGCGCATCATCTCGCAGATCACCCGCTTCTTCACCGGCGTCGAGATCCATCCGGCGGCGCAGCTCGGACGCCGCCTGTTCATCGACCACGCCATGGGCGTCGTGATCGGCGAGACGACGATCGTGGGCGACGACTGCACCCTCTACCAGGGCGTCACGCTTGGCGGTACGGGCAACGAGGTGGGCAAGCGCCATCCCACGCTCGGCAACAACGTCACCGTGGGCAGCGGCGCCAAGGTGCTCGGCAACATCACGATCGGGGACAACGTCCGCATCGGCGGCAACTCCGTCGTGGTCAAGGACGTCCCGCCGGACTCCACCGTGGTCGGCGTGCCCGGGCGCGTGGTGCGCCGCAACGGATGCCGCGTGATGGCCGAGAGCTTTGACGCCAAGCTGCACCGCGAGAGCCTGCCCGACCCCGTCGAGGAGGCATCGCGCCTGAACCGCGAGGGCATCGCCGGCAACGCCCGGCGCATCCGCGAGCTCGAGCAGCAGGTGGCGGAGCTCACGGCGCTCGTCAGCGAGCTCGCCGGCAAGCACGGCGAGAACGGCGCATAAAGAAGGCGGGCCGTCTGGCCCGCCCGATAGCTGTTTGATGTGCGCCCGCGATGCGCCTCATGGCGCGCCGCCTGGCGGTCCGTTCACCTCGTACAGCACAAGATGTCCAGGGACGAGGCCCCTGTCAGCATCGCCCCTTTTGGGCTACTTGTTGTCTTCGCGCAGGTTGGGGATGATGCGCTTGACGACCCAGAAGGCCACGACGATGACGGCGATGATGATGAGGATGATCTTCACGATATCCGAGAAGCCCTCGACCTGCGCGGTCACGCTCTCCCAGGCGCCGCCCGCGGCATAGCCGAGGCTGCACAGGACGGTGTTCCACACGGCGGATCCCACCAGGGTGTACAGGCTGAAACGCACGACGTTCATCTTGGCCGTGCCCGCGGGAATCGAAATCAGGCTGCGCACCACGGGGATGCAGCGGCACAGCAGCACCGTGATCTGGCCGCGACGATCGAACCAGCCGATAGCCTTGGAGACATCATCGGACTTGAAACCGAGCAGGCGCATGGGCTTCGTGTCGAAAAAGCCCTCGAGGCGATCCTGCGAGAGCAGGCGACCGATGCCGTAGAGCACGAACGCGCCCACGACGGAACCGGCGGTCGCCGCGACGATCACGAGCGGCAGCTCCATGCTGGTCTGGATGACCAGGAAACCCGACAGCGGCAGGATGAGCTCGCTGGGGATGGGCGGGAACACGTTTTCGAAGAAGATGAGGCCGAACACGGCAAGATAGCCGAACTGGCTGATAAACGAAAAGAATGCGTCTTCCATGGACACCTTTCTGATCTGGGCGCAATGCCGCTCCATGATAGCCGCCCCGCACATCCCCGTCTTGCCATGCACCGGAAACCCACGAGATGAGGACGCAAATCTGACATGGCAATGAGGGCGCATGACAAAGCGACGCGCCCCTGTCGTGCCAGCCCGCTTCCTTTGTCGGGCCCCTGTCGTGCCTGCGCGTAAGCCGTCACCGGTATACTGGCAGGGTATGATTTCGCAACCCGAAGGAGCCTCCATGGCCAGCATCAGTGTCGATTACTACTCCTCTTCGCTCATGCGCACGACGACGCTCGACGTCATCCTGCCGTTCGACAACCCCAACGACGCCTGGGCGGTCGACGCCGCTCTGCGCCGCGATCCGCATACCTGGGACGCCGCGCCCTATCCCCCGCGCAAGGCGCCGTTTCGGACGCTCATCCTGCTGCACGGCATCAACGGCAACCACACCGACATCATCTCGGAGACCCGCATCGCCAAATGGGCGGCCGAGCGCGAGCTCGCCATCGTGATGCCGTCGGGCTACAACGCGTTTTACGTGGATAGCCCCGAGACGCACAACTACTTCGGCCGCTTCGTGGGCCTCGAGCTTCCCCATGTCGTGCGCCGTATGTTCCCGCTGTCCGAGCGCCGCGAGGACATGTTCATCGGCGGCATCTCCATGGGCGCCTACGGCGCGCTGCGCAACGGCTTCAAGTACGCCGAGAACTTCGGGGGCATCATCGCCCTGTCCTCCGCCATGATCATCGACAACTTCGACGCGCTCATCCGCGACGAGCCGTTCTTCCTGTCCCGCCCCTTCCTGGAGTCCACGTTTGGCGACCTCGATCATGTGATCGACTCCGACAAGGACCCGGCGCGCCTGGCGGCCGACGTGGTGTACTGCGACCGTCCGCGCCCGCGCGTCTTCATGGCGTGGGGCAGCTCCGATCCCCTCGCACAGCCCAACCGCGTGCTGGCGGCACGCCTGCGCGGCACCGGCATCGAGGTCGAGCAGCGCGAGCTTGCCGGCGGTCACGACTGGGACTTCTGGAACGAGGCGCTGCCGCAGGCGCTCGATTGGCTTCCGTCGCGTTAATCGCGCGACAAGCGCACGCGGTGGACGCACAGCACGTATCATGGAAGGGGTATAACCCCCTACGACCGAAACACGAACGCGGCTTCTCGAGGGAGAGATTCGCTATGGCATTGCTCAAGGTCGACTTCTACTCCAACTATCTTCAGCGCAACGTCATACTGACCGCTGTCGTTCCCGTCGACAAGATGGACGGCGCCAAGCGCGCCAAGCGCCGCCAGGGCCCGTACCGCACCATGTACCTGCTGCACGGCCTGTTCGGGCGCGACTACGACTGGATCGACAAGACCCATGTGGTCGAGACCGCCGAGGCGCGCGACGTCGTGGTCATCATGCCGTCGGGCGAAGACGGGCTGTACCTCGACAAGCCCGAGATCAACGAGTGGCACGGCAAGTTCATCAGCGAGGAGCTCGTCGACGTGACGCGGCATCTGTTCCCGCTGTCTCGCAAACGCGAGGACACCTGCCTGGCGGGCATCTCGATCGGCGCCTACACCGCACTCATCAACGGCCTACTGCGCCCCGACCGCTTCGGCAGCATCGTGGCGCTGTCCGGTGCGTTCATGCGCGACCGCGTGCTGGAGGCGGTCGAATCGCACAGCCCGCGCAAGCGCCGCTCCTACGAGCGCTGGTTTGGCGACCTGGACACGGTCATCGGCAGCGAGAAGGACTACGTCGCGCTCATCGACCGCTTCAAGCAGGATCCCGACCTGCCCAAGCCTAAGTTTTACGGCGCGTGCGGCGAGCACGACAACCTGTGCGAGAACAATCGCGAGGTCGTGCGCCTGCTCGAAGACGCCGGCTTTGACGTGACCTACTGGGAGCCCGAGATCGGCTCCCACGAGTGGCCGTTCTGGAACGCGTGGATCGACTGCGCGCTCGATTGGTACGCGCCCGGCGAGATGAAGCCGAGCTCGGCGGAGGTCGACTACTCGGGGCTCACCACCCTGCGTCCGCCCAACGAAGGCAAGTTCGAGCTCAAGGGCGAGGACTAACGCGAGCGACAAGATGGTGCCAGGCACAGACCTGTCTCCCTCGGCGATCGGCAACGCAAGCGCGCGGCCCCAAAGCGGGACCGCGCGCTTTTTGACAAGGTGGCCGACAAGTTTGCACCTGGCACCATCTTGGTGCGGAACCTTAGCACCGATGTGAAATACGTCTGACGTTTCTCACATCGGGCGCTCGGATTGCATCCTCTACATGAACTGGGAGTTATACAGCACGGCATAGGCGCCGTCGGCCTTGAGCAGCTCCTCGTGCGTGCCCTGCTCGATGATCGTGCCCGCGCTCATGACCAAGATGAGGTCGGCGTCCACGATGGTCGACAGGCGATGCGCGATCACGAAGCTCGTGCGCCCGGCCATGAGGTTTTCCATCGCGTGCACGATGGCGTGCTCGGTGCGCGTGTCCACGCTCGAAGTCGCCTCGTCCAGGATGAGAATCTTGGGGTCGGTCAGGATCACGCGCGCGATTGTCAGTAGCTGTCGCTGGCCCTGGCTGATGTTCTCGGCGTCGTTTTCGACCCGCGTGTCGTAGCCGTCGGGCATCGTGCGCACGAAGAAGTCGACGTGCGCCATCTTGGCGGCGCGCACGATCTCCTCGCGCGAGGCGTCGGGGCGGCCGTAGGCGATGTTCTCGGCGATCGTCCCCTCGAACAGCCACGCGTCCTGCAGCACCATGCCAAAGTTCTGCCGCAGCTCGGCGCGGCTCATGGCATGCGTGTCCACGCCGTCGAGCGTGATGCGGCCGCCACCGATCTCGTAGAAGCGCATGAGCAGGTTGATGAGGGTCGTCTTGCCCGCACCCGTCGCGCCGACGATGGCGATCTTGCGGCCCGGCTCAGCGGTGAACGACACATCGCGCATGAGCGGGCGCTCCGGATCGTAGCCGAAGCGGACATGTTCGAACGCCACGCGACCGCAGACCGGCTGCTCCACGTGGGCTGCGAGCTCAGGCGCTGGATCGGGCTCGATCTCGGGCTCGTCGAGCACGTCGAACACGCGCTCCACGCTCGCCAGCGCGCTCTGCAGCGTATTGATGGTCATGGACATCTGGGTGAGCGGCTCGGACGCCTGCATGATGTACTGGAAGAACGCCTGGAACGTGCCGACGGTCAGGCGGCCGGCGACCAGCATGGCGCAGCCGATGACCGCGATGACCACCTGGCACAGGCGGCCAACGAAGCGGATCGCGGGCGCGGCGGCGTTGGTCAAGAAGTCCGCGCGGCGGCTCGCGTCGGCAAGCTCCTGCGAAAGCCGGTGGATATCGGCCGAGCTCGCGCGCTCGCGGTTGAACGCGCGGATGATCACGCGGCCGCTGTAGGCCTCCTCGACTGCACCCGTGAGATGCCCCACCCATGACTGGCGCTCGGCCGCAAGCGCGAGCGTGCGCTTGGCGGCGATCTTGGTGAGCAGGATCGCGAGCGCCGAGAACACGAGGAAGATGCAGGCCAACAGCGGGCTGTACACGAACATCATCACGATGGCGCCGCACACGCTGCCGATGGACATGAGCAGGCGAAGCAGGCCGGTCTGCAGCACCTCGGACATCTTGTCGAGGTCGTTGGTCGCGCGGCTCACCACCTCGCCGGGCTTGTGCGAGTCGAAAAACGCGAGCGGCAGGCGGTTGAGCTTGCGCGCGATACGGTTGCGCAGCATGAGGTTCAGCCGCTCGGCGAAGCTCGCCATGGTGAAGGTCTGCGCGGAGTAAAACGCAAACGCGAGGGTCCAGATACCCAGGTAGATTGCGATGTCGCGACCGCCGTGCTCCCAGGTGACGACAAAGTCGCGTCCCTGGGCGAAAGCTGCCTGGATCTCGGTCCACAGCAGGTCGATGACGTGCGCGCTGTACGCCGGCGCCGCAACGCTGAAACCGGTGTAGAACACGATGGAGACGATGACGACGGCGAAGCGCCAATGCTGACCACGCGACTCCGTCCACAGGCGACGCACGGTGCCCCAGGTGTCGCGCGGAACCTCGGGGGCCTCCTCGTCAGATGCCGTACCGGTCGTGACAAGCCGCTCGTCCAGCGGGGCCTTGTCCTGCTCGCGCTCGTCCTGCTCGCGCTCGTCCTTATGCGCCATGGCGCTCACCTCCCTTCATCTGCGATTCCGCGATGGCGCGGTACACCTCGCAGCTCTCCATGAGCTTCTCGTGCGTGCCCTTGCCGGCAACGGTGCCGTCCTTGAGCACGATGATCTGATCGGCATGCAGGATCGTCGAAATGCGCTGCGCGATGATGAGCACCGCGGCGTGGCGCGTCTCGGGTTTGAGCGCGCGACGCAGGGCCGCATCGGTCTTGAAGTCGAGCGCCGAGAAGCTGTCGTCGAAGATGTACAGGTCCGCGCGCTTCATGAGGGCGCGCGCGATGGACAGGCGTTGGCGCTGGCCGCCCGAGAAGTTCGTACCGCCCTGCGCCACGCGCGCCTCCAGGCGCCCGGGCTGCTCGTAGACGAACTCGGCCTGTGCGACCTCGATCGCGTGGCGCATCTGCGCCTCGGAGGCCTCCTCGTTGCCGAAGCGCAGGTTGCTGGCAATCGTGCCGCTGAACAGCCACGCCTTCTGCGGCACGTAGGCGATACGCTCGCGCAGCTCGCTTTGGGTCATATCGCGGATATCGCGGCCGCAGAAGCTCACCGCGCCGTCCGTCACATCGTGGAAACGCAGCAGAAGCTTGGCGACGGTCGACTTGCCCGAGCCCGTCGAACCGATGATCGCGGTCGTCTGCCCGCGACGGCATACGAAGTCGAGGTCGTGCAGGGTGTCCTCATCCGCATCCGAGAAGCGGAACGTCGCGTGGTCAAACGCCGCCACGACGTCGGACTCCGCCGCATCGTCGTCCGCCGCTGCGTCCGAAGACACCTGGCCGTCGAGGATCTCGGGCGTCAGGCTGATGACCTCGTCGGCGCGATTCAGGCAGGCGATGGCGCGCGGCAGCGTGAGCGCAACCATCTGAGCCGCCATGATGTAGAACAGGATGAGCATGGCGTACTCGAGCACCGCCGAGATGCTCGCGATTTCCATGGCGTGCGCGCCCACGCGGTCGCCGCCCAGCCACAGCACCGCGACCTCGGTGATGTTCATGAGGAAGAAGCTCGCCGCGTCCACGCCGGCAAACATCATATTCACCTTGATGGCCGACGACGCGTAATCCGAGAACACCTCGTCCAGACGACGCTCCTCGTGCCGCTCCTTGGTGAAGGCACGGATGACGCGCACACCGATAATGCTCTCGCGCAGCACGATGTTCATGCGGTCGATGAGCTTTTGCAGGCGCATGAAGATCGGCGCGGCGTTCGCGATGGTCACCGCGGCGATCACGAGCACGACCGCCGTCACCGCGGCGAGCAGAAGGCCCATCTGCCAATCGATCAGACAGGCCATCGTGATGCCGACAACGCACAAAAACGGCAGCGGCAGAACCATCTGAATCGTCGCGATGATGGACTGCTGGATGACGTTGATGTCGTTCAAGGTGCGCGTGATCATCGAGCCGGTGCCGAAGCGCTCGAAGTCGCTGCCCGAAAACGCCAACGAGCTGTCGTAGATGGCGTTGCGGATGTCACGGCCGACGTTGGAGGACAGACGCGCGGCGAGATACGCGCCGGTGAGCGCGCCGCCACTCGCCAGCATGGAGGCGCCGAGCATGAATGCGCCGCCGCTGATGAGGTGATCGAGGTCACCGCTGGCGATGCCGGTGTTGACCATGTTTGCCAACATCGTGGGAACCAGCAGCGTGCCCGTGTTGTCGAGCAGCAAGACGATCAGCGTGATAGCCACGAGCTTTTTATAGGGCTTCAAGAATCGCATGAGCAGCTTCATGCGGGAATCCTTTCCGTTCGTACCGTTTTACCTGCTGTTATTATGCGTACCGCATGGGGCACGCTCACTCGCCCGCCGCGAACTCGGTGCGTTCAAACTCGGCGGCGAGCGCCTGGGTGTACTCGCGCGCAAGGGCGAGCAGCGCGATGCGGTCCTCGGGAGGAAGCGCGCAGAACGCGCGGCGCTCTGCCTGCTGAGCGGGCACGATGTAGCGCGCGGCAAATGCACGGCCCTCGTCGGTGAAGGATGCCACCTTGTTCTTGCGGCTCCCCTTTTCGAACGTCAGCTCGATCAGGCCTTTTGCCTCGAGCGATTTGATCGCCGAGTTGATGGTCTGCTTGCTGAACGCCCACGAATCGGTCAGGCTGCGCAGCGCGATCGAGCCCTCTCCCCGCTCGATGTCGTACATCATCCAGTACGCGCAGGTGGAAAGGCCGCATCGTCGCGCGAACCCGTAATAGATGCGATCCGCCTCTTTGTACAGGCAGTCGAGTTCCCGCGGGTCCGTGGGCGCCGCATCATGCAGGGCGGGCATCGCGTCGTGCTCCATGTCACCGCTCCTCGTAAGTCAACATTCTGTCCGATTTCGGATTTCCTCGGGGCATTGTAGTCCGATACCGGATTATCGTCAACAATGCGTGCGCGGCGGTGTTTCAAGAATGACGGGGCGTCGTGCGCGTCACACGCATGCCCAAACGGCGCATAAAGAACGCCCGCCGATGCGAACGGAAGCATCGGCGGGCGCCGGGGGAAAGGCTTGTCGCAAGGAGCTCGGCAAATGCCGTTTACTTCTCCCAGCCCTCCTGGATGGACTCGTAGAACGTGGCGGAATCGCACAGGTCGTGCAGGCTCTTGCCGTCGCGCCACGGGAGCTCGGCCATCTCGGAAAGCGTCGTGACCAGCTCGGAGCAGTCGGTGAAGCGACCCTTGTCGTTCAGCTTCGAGCAGTCCTGGACGCGCCAGTACCCATCGGTATGCGTGATGTAGTACTGATCATCATCGATGTCCATAAACACGCGAGTCTTGGAGCGCAGGTAGTTGAGGAGCTCCTCGAAGCTCAGGGGTATCGTCTCGTCAGCCTTCAGTCCCATAATGGTCTCCTAGCTGTCGGGCGCCTTGCGGCGCGGTGGCCTTACTGACAATTCCAGTAAACCCGTAAGCGGCGCGGTCTATACGCTGAAATTGGTAGGCGGTGGATAACTTTGGAGCAGCGGCCGTTCTGCACGTTTGGCACACATGGGACCGAGGCACTGCAGGGGGACGGCAGCCCGCTCGCCCCCTATCCCATTTTTCTCCTAGCTCCTTTTGGGACACGGGCGCCGGCGCGGCGCAACAGGCGGGCAATCTCCTCACGCAAGGCTGTCTACCTGCGCTTCGCACCCCACAGGCGCCTTCTGGTTGCCGATGGATCAGCCAGATTGCAGCCCTGCGGTTGGTAGAATGGTTGCCGATGCGCCCGCATACTGAAGGTGCCGGCGAACGATCCGCTTTCAACGGAAAGGCATACCATGAGCTTCCGCGACAACCTTCAGCACTTGCGCGCCACGCGCAATATGACCCAAGAGCAGCTTGCCATGCTGCTCGGCGTCTCCCGTCAGTCAGTAACCAAGTGGGAAGCGCAGAAAAGCTATCCGGAGATGGATAAGCTTCTCAAGATGTGCGCGATCTTCGACTGCACCCTCGATGACCTTGTGCAAGGCGATCTCACCGGACGCGAGCCCGAGATCTCCGCCGCAACCGTTCCCGCGGGCCCACCGACAGACATTTGCGGTTATGACGAGCACCAGCGCATGATGGCCTGGAAGGTGCCCACGGGTATCTCGGCGATTCTGCTCGCTATCGCGATTGCGCTGTTCTTCGACGGTATTCCAGAATTCGACTCGGCGCCTTGGCACGATGGCCTCTTCGCTCTCATTGTCCTGATGGGCGTATTGGCGGGACTGGCATTTCTCGTCCCCGCGGGCATGGAACATGCCGCGTTTCAAAAGGCGCATCCATTCGTCGAGGATTTCTACACCGACAACGATAAGGCACAGGCGCGCAAAGCGTTTTCCGGCGGGCTCATCGCCGGCATCGCACTCATCTTCGTCGGCATCGGCTGCTTCCTCATACTCGAACCGACCGTCGAGCATATCGGCCTCTTCTTCCTGCTGTTTTTCATAGCCCTCGGCGCATGGAACATCGTGCATTACGGTATGCTGCTCGGTCGCACGGATATCGCCGAGTACAACAAGAGCACTGCTGAAGAGCTCGAGGTTGAGGACATCATGAACGCCCAGGTCGACGACGCGCGCCGCGAGGCGATGCTCGCGCACAAACGGAAGGACAAGAAGCTCGGTGCCGTCTGCGCGACCATTATGATCGTAGCGACGATTATCGGTCTGGGACTCCTGTTTGGCCCGGCACTCACCGCTCCCGATCCCGATGCCTTCGAGCCCGAGGGCACCACGGCCATGTGGTTTTGGGCCGCATGGCCAGTGGGCGGCATGATCTGCGGCATCGTCGCGGTGCTGTGGGAAGCTTTCGGCAAACGGGAGTAGCCGAGCGCGGGGCATGGCTCCCCGCCTGCCATGCCCCATCGCCCGCCGCATGTCCCAATTTTCTCCCGGCCCCTTTTGGGACACGGGCACCTTTTGAGACATTAGTCGCGGTCGCCGGTTACCAGATGCCGAGCGCGTGCTGCATGCCGAGGCTGACGCAGGCGATCGCAATCCAGCAGGCGAGACCCATGAGGATCGGCTTGCCGCCGGTGCGCACGAGCTTGACGATGTTGGTGTTGAAGCCGATAGCAGCCATCGCCATGATGATGAAGAACTTGGAGAGCTCCTTGATGGGCGCCGTGATGTCCGTCGGCAGGGCGAACACCGTGGTGATCACGCTCGCGAGCACGAAAAAGATGATGAAGAACGGGAAGATCTTCTTGAGGTCGAAGGTGCCCGCAGCCTGACCGCTTCCCTCGCCCGCTGCCGCGGCGCGCTTGGCCTGGCGCACTTGCCAAAATGCCAGTGCAAGCGTGATGGGGATGATGGCGAGCGTGCGCGTGAGCTTGACGATGGTGGCTGCATCCAGCGTATTCGCGCCCGGATGCATACCATCCCACGCGGCGGCCGCAGCCGTCACCGACGACGTGTCGTTTACCGCCGTGCCGGCGAAGAGGCCGAAGCCCTCGTTGGTCAGACCGAGCATGCCGCCGAGCGTGGGAAACACGAGCGCGGCGATGACGTTGAACAGGAAGATCACGCTGATGGACTGAGCGATCTCCTCGTCGTCGGCGTCGATCACCGGCGCCGTGGCCGCGATTGCCGACCCGCCGCAGATGGACGAGCCCACGCCGATGAGCGTCGAGATCTTGCTCGGGATCTTGAGCGCACGGCACAGAATGAAGGCCACGATGAGCGACGTGGCGATGGTCGACACGATGATGGGCAGCGACGTGGCGCCGACCTGCGCGATCTGCGCCAGGTTAAGTCCGAAGCCGAGCAGAATCACCGCGTACTGCAGGATTTTCTTCGACGTGAACTTGATGCCCTTCTGCAGCGGCTCGCCAGCCGCCTCGGGCACCACGAGCGCCAGCACCATGCCGATGAGGATGGCGAACACCGGG
>CASEEY010000018.1 GCA_949287055.1 uncultured Collinsella sp. | reverse complement strand
CATCTTGGCGATGCCGTACACCATGGTGTAGCCGAGCGCGATGATGGCGTACACGCTGCCCAGACTCGCACCGTTGATGATGTTCGCGAGAATCTCCATGGCCCCTCCTTTCCTGTATCGATAAACCGAAAGCGGAGACCGCCTTGCGCGAGGCGGCCTCCGCATGTGCATGTAAAAACACCCCGTGTAAAAATACCCCAGGGGTTATTTTACACGGCACGAATCGCGTAGCCAGCTTGGGAACCACAGCGTGTAAAATAACCCCTGGGGTATTTTTACACGCCGCAGTTCTTGAGACCTTACGCGTCGAGCGGCATGTACACGCCGTCCTGAATGACCATGCCCATGGGCTGCTTGGAGATCTCGCCGGTCTCGGACCAGGTGGCCGCCTCGCCAGCGGTGGTCAGACCGGTGAACGAGAAGTCCGCGGAGGTGAAGGTCTCGACGAGCGCGTCGCAGATGGACGAGGCGTCCATGTCGGCGGTGATGCCGGCGGCCTCGATGGCCTGCTTGAGCGCGTAGACGCAGTCGTAGGCATCGGCGGCGAACTGGTTGGGGGTCTCGCCCTTGCCGTAGTCGTCGCTCTTGTAGGTCTCGACGAAGGCCTGCGTGGCCTCGTCCTCGGCGGTGGCGACGAACGGGGTCAGCAGCATGCAGCCCTCGGCGAGCGAGGTGTCGAAGCCCTCGACCGTGAGCAGGCCGTCCATACCGTCCACGCCGAACCACTTGGGCGCGTAACCCATCTGGTCGGCCTGGGTGAGGATCAGCGAGATCGGGGTGTAGTAGATCGGCAGGAAGACGAGGTCGGCGCCGGCGTTCTTGGCGTCGTTGAGCTGGACGGAGAAGTCGGTGGCGGAGTCGTCGGTGAAGGTCTGCTCGGAGACGACCTCGAGGCCGAGGGTCTTCGCCTCGCTCATGAAGCTCTGGTAGATGCCGGTGGAGTAGGTGTCGGCGTTGTTGTAGATGACGGCGATCTTGGTGGCCAGACCCTGCTCGGAGATGTACTGCGCGGAAGCCGCACCCTGGTTGGGGTCGGTGAAGCACATCTGGAAGACGTTCTCCTTGCGCGGCGTGGAGATGTTGCCCTCGGCGTCGGGCTGGCCGCCGATGACGTCGGTCGACGAGCCGGACGGGGTGATCTGGAACATGTTGTCAGCGTTGGTCTCGGCGGACACGGCGACGCACGGCGTGGTGGTGACGGTGCCCACGAGGATCTGCATACCCCAGTCCTTGAGGTTGTTGTAGGCGTTGACCGACTTCTCGGCGTCGTTCTCGTCGTCCTGGAAGTTGAGCTCGAACTGGATGTCGCCACCCTCGGCGTTGATCTCGTCGACGGCGATCTGGGCGCCGTTCATGACGGCGTTGCCATAGATGGCAGCGGCACCAGTGGTGGGACCGATGCCGCCGATCTTGATGGTGGCGCCGGACGCAGAGCCCGCAGAGGAGCTGCCCTCGGATGCGGCGTCGCCGCCGTTGGAGCAACCGGCGATGATGCCTGCCGCCCCCAGACCCGCTAGACCTGCAACAACGCTCCTGCGGCTGACGACAGGATTGAATTTACCGGTGAGGCTCGACATGCGGCTCTCCTCTCACGTGCGGCCAGGCGTATTCGCTGGCGATATATGGAATGACCACCGTACGGATATGCGCGCTTCCCCCGCGGATCCGTAGCAGGTGGGTCGTTTTACCTTACCCGTTTTATGGAAAAAAGGTAAGGTGGCAATTGGCGTGAGACGGCTCTTCCGCAGGTCGGCACTCATGCTTACTAAAGTCGACCTGCAGTTTTGTTTATGCATCGTCTCTTCGCCGAACGTGTTACATCTCTGTTACGCACAACGACGCCCCGCGCAGGTCAGGCGGGATACCATGCATGCTGGCATACAGCGGGATGGCCCCGCTGTCTTATGCATCGACCGGCACCCCAGGACGGTCCATCCGTCCGACCCGCGCACGCTGCCCGCGCGCCGGCGACGGACACGCGGCACACGACTCGAGAGGAGCACCCTATGACCAGCTCAGCACGCACCGTGAACGTCGGCCTCATCGGCTTAGGAACCGTGGGCGGAGGCGTTGCGCGCGTCATCGGCCGCCATCGCGAGGAGTACCTGTCCGCTTACGGCATCGACCTGCGCATCAAGCGCGCCTGCGCCCTCGAGCCCGAGCGTGCGCGCGAGCTGGGGCTGCCCAACGAGGCCTTCACCCCTGACTGGCATGACGTGGTCGCCGACCCCGATATCGACATCGTCATCGAGCTCATCGGCGGCGAGCATCCCGCCACCGAGATCTTCGAGGCGGCGCTGACGAGCGGCAAGCACGTGGTGTCGGCCAACAAGGCCCTGCTCGGCCGGCACGTGGAGCGCCTGGGTCGCCTCGCCGCCGAAAACCACGTCCAGATCCGCTGCGAAGCCGCGGCAGGCGGTGGCATCCCCATCGTCAACGCGCTCGAGCACGCGTTGGTGGGCAACGAGATCCTCACCGTCGCCGGCATCCTGAACGGCACCACCAACTACATCCTGTCCCGCATGGCAAGCGAGGGCCTCGACTTCGCGGAGGTGCTCGCCGACGCGCAGCGCCTGGGCTACGCCGAGGCGGACCCCACCGCCGACGTGGACGGCTTCGACGCGGCGAGCAAGGTTGCCATTCTCTCGTCCATCGCCTTCCACACGCGCGTCACCACCGATGACGTGTTCCAGGAGGGCATCCGCAACGTATCCGCGGCCGACATCGAGCAGGCCGCCAGCCTCGGCTACACGGTCAAGCTGCTCGGCATCGCGCGCAACACGGCCGACGGCGTGGACGTGCGCGTGCATCCCACGATGATTCCGTCCAGCCACATGCTCGCCGGCGTGAACGGCGCCATGAACGCGGTCTACGTGGTGGGCGACGCCGTGGGCGAGACCATGTTCTACGGCGCCGGCGCGGGCTCCTTCCCCACCGCGAGCGCCGTGGTGGGCGATGTGCTCGAGCTCGCCGACGCCATCAGCCATACGCCCGGCCCCAAGGCCGAGATCGAGCCCTTCGGACGCGTGCTGCCGCTGCGCTCCATCGACGAGCTCGCCACGCGCTACTACATCCGTCTGGTCGTCGTCGACCGCGTGGGCACGCTCCTGCCGATCATGGACGTCTTCGCGCGGCACGACATCTCGATCTCGCAGATCAACCAGCTTCAGGACGGCGACGGATCCCACTGCTCCGTCGTGCTGCTCACCCACACTGCCTCCGAGCGCGACATGGCCGCCGCCCGCGCCGAGCTCGAAGCGCTCGACGCCGTGGCGTCGGTGGCGAGCATCATCCGCATCGAGGATGTCGACGCATGGGCTGAAGGCGCCGAGGCAAACGAGTAGACAAGGCCACGCGACATAGAGAACACGAGGAGGGCGTCGTTCATCGGCGCCCTCTTTTTTGAGCGGGCGGACCTGAGGGCTGGTACGCGGAACAGTTCCCCCGAGGCGCAGCGCGCGTAGAATAAGTCGCTGATCTACCCGCCTCGTTGCCGCCGGCGCCCACGTCGGCGCGCCCAGGGAGCACCATGGTCTGGATACTCACAGTTGTCGTCTACGCGCTGGTCGCTGCTGCCGCCGCGTTTGCCTATGTCTCGGGAACGCCGTTCACCTTGGTGACACTCGGCGCAGCCTGCCTGTCGGCCGGTCTCAGGACCGCGTTCATGATGCACGTCTACCGCGAACTCGGAAAGCTGCCCTCCCGGCACCCCTTCCTGTCGCCCAACGTGCTCGTTGCGGGCGTATGGATCTTCGTCGAGACGGCGCTCGCCTGCGTGCTGGCGGTCTATGGCCTGCATCAGGTCTGCCTTCACGAAAGCGAGGGCGCCACGGCAATCGGCATCGCGTTTGCCGCCTTCCCCGCGGGCATCATTCAGCCCTGGGCAGCGCCCCGCGACGCCGAGGGCTGACGCGCGCAGCTCCGACCTCGGCTCCCGCGCGGGAGGCGCGCATCAGTACCCCATGGCGCGCAGGGTCTCCTCGTCGTTGCCGAAATAGTGCCCCACCTCGTGCACCACGGTCTTGCGTATCTGCTCGACAAGCCCCTCACGCGTCGCGAAGCACCGCTCATGGGGCCCCTTGAAGATCGAGATGACATCGGGCACCTCCCCGTCGCCGTAGCCGGACCCGCGCTCGGTCAGAGGCACGCCTTCGTAGAGACCGAGCAGCTCCGAGCCCCTTGACTCCGCCTCGGTCCGTCCGAGCGAGCGAAGCTGGTGCGGAGTCGGTTCGTCTGCGACGACGATCGCCACGTTCTCAAACGCCTCGATGAAGCGTTCGGGGAACGCCGCGAGCGTATCCTCCACCACGCGGTCGAACTCCTCATCGGTCAGCTGGTACACACGTCTCGCCTCCTCACTCGTCCGCGACAAGATGGTGCCGGGTGCGATTTTGTCGCCGCCTTTGCCGCATCAGGCACGGGACAGCCACTCGATGGCCAGATCGAGCCAATGGGCGACGTGCTCGTCGCGATGCTCGTCGTCGACGCCGGTCTGATCGGTGGCCAGCGAGAGGCCGTGCTTGCCCCGATGGAAGATATGGCAATCGAAGTCGACGCCGGCCCCCGCGAGCGCCTCCGCATAGCGAAGGGTATTGATGACGGGAACGAACCCGTCTTCGGCCGTATGCCAGATGAATGTCCGCGGCGTGTCGGCATCCACCATCTCCTGCACCGCCGTCAGCTCGCCCGGTTCGCACAGGGCGCGCTCATAGACGTCATCGCCCGGCCAACCGCAGGAGAAATCGATGACGGGATAGCCCAGCACCTGGGCGGACACGGCCAGATCGCGACACGAGTAGCCGAGGTCCCAGGCAAAGGACCGACGGCGCGACAGCGCGGAGTATGCCGCGCAGAGATGCCCGCCCGCCGAGAACCCGAACAAGACGATGCGCTCCGCGTCCACCGACCACTCCTCCGCCCGGTCGCGCACGAGGGCCACGGCGTGGGCGAGGTCGTACAGCGGGTGCGGCATCAGCGTGCCGCCCCGCGCGGCATCCGCCTCATCGAGCACGGTGTAGTCGAGCGTGAAAACCTGGAAACCGCGGGATGCGAGCGCAAGGGCGACGGGCTCGCCCTCGCGCGGCGAGCACATGTGGTACCCGCCTCCTGGGCAGACGACCGCGGCGGGGCGCAGGCGTCCGGCCTGCGCGGGAATGTTGTCCTGCAGATACGCCGTGAGCGCAGGCGTCTTGTCGCCGTAACCCGATTCCGACAGCCCGATGGTCTCGATACGCATGCTGGTCCTTTCGTCGCGCACAGATGCCTCTAGTGTACCCAGCGACAGGCGGGTGTCGCTCGCGATCCCATGCGATCCGATGTCGACTTCGTACCCTCGCGGTCGCGGACAGAAATTCGTGCGCAGCTGTCGTATCATGGTGGGGTTAGCACCGCGGGCTGAAGGCGCACGACCGCTGCCCGCGAAACCCTTACGACCGCGTCTGCACAGGAAGGCAGGAACCCATGGTCTTACGCATCTATGTGGAGAAGAAGCCCGGATTTGACGTCGAGGCGTCCCAGCTCAAAAGCGAGCTGACCGGTATCCTTGGCATCTCCGGCCTCGAGGGCCTGCGCCTTCTCAACCGCTACGACGTCGAGGGCGCCGACCAGGAGCTCTTCGACCGTTGCCGGCCCGTCGTGTTCTCCGAGCCGCAGGTCGATCTTACCTACGACGAGCTGCCCGACGTGCCTGGCGCCGCCGTGTTCGCCGTCGAGTTCCTGCCCGGCCAGTTCGACCAGCGCGCCGACTCCGCGAGCGAGTGCATCCAGCTCATCTCCTGCGGCGAGCGCCCCACCGTGCGCTCGGCAAAGGTGTACATCCTCACCGGCGACCTGACCGAGGCGGACGTTGACGCCATCAAGAGCTATGTGGTGAACCCGGTCGAGGCGCGCCTCGCCAGCCTCGACAAGCCCGAGACCCTCGCCGCCGACATCCCCGAGCCCGAGCCCGTCGCGATTCTGACCGGCTTCCGCGAGCTCGACGAGGCGGGGCTCGCCGCCATGATCGCCGACCTGGGTCTTGCCATGGACGAGGCGGACATCGCGTTTTGCCAGCAGTATTTCCTCGACGAGGGCCGCGACCCGACCATCACCGAGATCCGCGTGATCGATACCTACTGGTCCGATCACTGCCGCCACACCACCTTCGGCACCGTGCTCGACGACGTCACGATCGACGACGAGGTCGTTCAGGCCGCGTTCGACCGCTACATGGAGATCCGTCACGAGCTCGGCCGCGACGAGAAGCCCGTCTGCCTCATGGACATGGGCACCATCGGCGCCAAGTACCTCAAGAAGACCGGCCAGCTGAAGAACCTCGACGAGTCCGAGGAGATCAACGCCTGCACCGTGCGCGTGACCGTCGATGTCGACGGCGAGGACCAGGACTGGCTGTTCCTCTTTAAGAACGAGACCCACAACCACCCGACCGAGATCGAGCCCTTCGGCGGCGCGGCGACCTGCATCGGCGGCGCCATCCGTGACCCGCTCTCGGGCCGTAGCTACGTCTACCAGGCGATGCGCGTGACCGGCGCGGCCGACCCCACGGTTCCGGTGTCCGAGACGCTCGCCGGCAAGCTGCCGCAGCGCAAGCTCGTGACCACCGCCGCCGCTGGCTATTCCAGCTACGGCAACCAGATCGGCCTTGCCACCGGCCAGGTCTCCGAGCTCTACCATCCCGGCTACGTGGCCAAGCGCATGGAGATCGGCGCTGTCGTGGGCGCCACGCCCGCCGACCATGTGCGCCGCGAGTGCCCCGCCCCCGGCGACAAGATCATCCTGCTCGGCGGCCGCACCGGCCGTGACGGCATCGGCGGAGCCACCGGCTCGTCCAAGGCGCACAACGTCGAGTCCATCGAGAAGGACGGCGCCGAGGTCCAGAAGGGCAACGCCCCCATGGAGCGCAAGCTGCAGCGTCTGTTCCGCCGCGGCGACGCCTGCCGCCTCATCAAGCGCTGCAACGATTTCGGCGCGGGCGGCGTCTCCGTCGCTGTGGGCGAGCTCGCCGACGGCCTGTACATCGATCTCGACCAGGTGACCAAGAAGTACGAGGGTCTCGACGGCACCGAGCTCGCCATCTCCGAGTCCCAGGAGCGCATGGCCGTGGCCGTGGCCGAAGACGACGTCGACGAGTTCATGGGCTATGCCGCCGAGGAGAATCTCGAGGCTACCGTCATCGCCGAGGTCACCTGCGAGCCGCGCGTCCGCATGGCGTGGCAGGGCGTGGCCATCGTCGACCTCACCCGCGAGTTCCTCGCGTCCAACGGCGCACCTAAGCACCAGGTAGCGCACGTGGAGGCCCGTTCCGTGTGGCAGCCCGCATGGGGCGGTTCCACGCTGGCCGAGCGCATGCACTCCCTCGTCACCGATCTGAACGTGTGCTCCAACAAGGGCCTGGCCGAGCGCTTTGACTCCACCATCGGTGCGGCGACCGTGCTCATGCCCTTCGGCGGCGCCACGCAGCTCACCCCCGCCCAGGCCATGGTCGCCAAGTTCCCCGTGGACGGCGAGACCGCGACGGCGTCCGCGATGGCGTGGGGCTTCAACCCGTTCCTCATGGAGGCCGACCAGTTCGCAGGCGCCTACCTGTCCGTCGTGGAGTCCGTGGCCAAGCTCGTGGCGGCAGGCTTCGCGCATGAGAGCGCCTACCTCACTTTCCAGGAGTACTTCGAGCGCCTGCGCACCGAGCCCGAGCGCTGGGGCAAGCCCGTCGCCGCCGTGCTGGGCGCGCTGATGGCCCAGGTCGACCTCGGCGTCGGCGCCATCGGCGGCAAGGACTCCATGTCCGGCTCCTTCGAGGACCTGGACGTGCCGCCCACCCTCGTCTCCTTCGCCGTCGCCGTGGGCCGTGCCGCCGGTGCCGTATCGCCCGAGTTCAAGGGCATCACGCACCGCGTCGTGCGCATCGCCCCGTCCGTCTACGGCGAGGACTGGCGCCCCGACGCCGCCCAGCTGCTCGACGCGTTCGCGCTCGTGGAGAAGCTCGCTGCCGCTGGCGTGGCGCCCGCCATCTCCACGCCCGGCTACGGCGGCACCGCCGAGGCCCTGTTCAAGATGTGCCTGGGCAACCGCATCGGTCTGGAGCTCGCCGAGGACGTCGATGTCGACAGCCTGTTCGAGCCCATGTACGGCAGCTTCATCGTGGAGCTGACCGATGACGCCGACGACGTGCTTGCCGACGCGCCCGAGGGCCTTGTCATCGAGCCGCTCGGCACCACCGTGGAGGCCTATGTGCTCGATACCGCCGAGGGCGCCATCGACCTCGACGAGCTGCAGGAGGCCTGGGAGGGTGCGCTGGAGGGCGTCTTCCCCTACCGCACGCCTACCGCCGAGGCCGACAAGCTGCCCGCCGTGGAGCCGGTCACCTTCGCATGCGAGGCCCCGCACGTGTACACCGGCGAGAAGTTCGCGCGCCCGCGCGTGATCATCCCCGTGTTCCCGGGCAACAACTGCGAGTACGACACCGCCCGCGCCTTCACCGCTGCGGGCGCCGTGGCCGACACCTTCGTCATCAACAACCTCACTCCCGAGGCCGTCGCCGAGAGCACGAGCGAGCTGGCGCGCCGCATCCGCGCCAGCCAGATCGTCATGATCCCCGGCGGATTCTCCGGCGGCGACGAGCCCGACGGCTCCGCCAAGTTCATCACGGCGTTCTTCCGTGCACCCGAGGTCACCGAGGCCGTGCGCGAGCTGCTGCAGAAGCGCGATGGCCTCATGCTCGGCATTTGCAACGGCTTCCAGGCGCTCGTGAAGCTCGGCCTGGTGCCGTACGGCGACATCGTCGACGCCACCGCCGACGCGCCCACGCTGACGTTCAACACCATCGGCCGCCATCAGAGCCGCCTGGTGCGCACGCGCGTCGCGTCCAACCTGTCCCCGTGGCTCGCCTCCTGCACGCCCGGCGATACCTACACCGTGGCCATCTCCCACGGCGAAGGTCGCTTCGTGGCAAACGACGACGTGCTGGCCAAGCTCGTTGCCAGCGGTCAGGTCGCCACGCAGTATGTGGACGCCGCCGGCGTGCCGTCCATGGACCTTGACGTGAATCCCAACGGCTCTGTCGCCTGCATCGAGGGCATCACCTCCCCCGACGGCCGCGTCTTCGGCAAGATGGGCCACGTGGAGCGCCGCGGCGAGGGCCTGTACGTCAACGTCCCGGGCGACAAGTTCATGCCGATCTTCGAGAACGGCGTCGCCTACTTCGCGTAAGCAAGCGCTCGCAAACCGTCTGCAAAGGGCCTCCCGCGGGAGGTCCTTTTTTCTGCCGTAGAATCAGGTCTCGCGCGAAATGGGACCGCATGTATGAGGGAGTGCCGACCTCATTTCACATCCTACGGCACCGCACGAAACGGAATGAGGCCGTACACGATGACGGCATCGGCATCGGGGTCGTATTCGTAGATGAGATCAAACGGCTCGACAACGGCCTTTCGAACGCAGGTCCCGTATACCGCCTCAATCGACGCCGGGATATCTGGCGAGCCGATCCCCGGAAACGCCTCTATGGCCCGCAGCATATGCTCCAGGCGATCCTGGACGCGATCCGACCATATCGCGGCGGCATCGTCTAGAAAGCCATCCGTGTAGATCATCCTAGGCACGGCGAGCCGCCCTCCGCGCGATCTCCGCGAGCGCGGCGTCGGTCCCTTCGACGGTATTGCCGGCAATGACGTCCGCACGTCCGCGCTCCAGCACCGCGCGCATGCGTTCCTCGTAGGCAGCCTGCTCACGGGCACGTCGCAGCTCGTTTTCGAAAACCTCCTCCGAACAGAAGACGAAGGCGGCATTTCCGTTCTCGGTGATGTGGACGACCTGCTTCATCGCCTCGTTCTTGATCTCACGCTGACGGGTTTTGAGCGCTGCAGAAGAGTAGATGGCCGTCACGATATCCTCCAAAAGTAGAGTCATATACCTGATTAGGTACTATATCAGATACCACTTGTGAAACCCGGTCTGACGATTCCATGCTGCCAACAAGAAAGAGCCCCATCGCATGGATGGAGCCCTTCAGGATGAAATCAGATGTGCGCGGAACGGCTACTTGGCCAGACCGGCCTCCTCGGCCGAGAGCGGCTTTTTAAGGAACGACAGGATCAGGCAGGCCACCACGGCGCCGACGACGAGCGCAACGAGGTACATGACCGGGTTGCCGATGACCGGCGTCACCCAGGCGCCGCCGTGGGGCGCAGGGCTCGTGCAGCCAAAGCCCGCGGAGAGCGCGCCGGCGATGGCGGAGCCGATGATGCAGGAGGGCAGTACGCGACCGGGGTCGGCGGCGGCATAGGGAATCGCGCCCTCGGTGATGAACGACAGGCCCATGATGTAGTTCACGATGCCAGCCTTACGGTCCGCAGCAGACCAACGATTCTTGAAAAACGTAGTGGATAGAGCGATGGCGATGGGCGGAACCATACCGCCGACCATGACGGAAGCCATGACGATCTGCGCGGAGGTGGTACCGGCGGACAGCATGCCGGTGCCGAAGACGTAGGCTGCCTTGTTGAACGGGCCGCCCATGTCGACGGACATCATGCCGCCGACCACCGCACCGAGCAGCACGAGATTCCCGGTACCGAGGCTGTTCAGAGCGCCTGTCAGCCACGAGTTGATAGCGGCGAAGATCGGGTTCAGCGCAAGCATCACAAGGCCGATCAGGAAGATGCAGACGAGCGGGTACAGCAGCACGGGCTTGATGCCCTCAAGCGATTCGGGCAGATGGTCGCACAGCCTCTCGAACCCGAGGGTCAGATAGCCGGCTGCAAAGCCCGCGAACAGCGCCGCGATGAAGCCGCCCGAGATGAGCGCGCCCTGCGCTTCGGCATCCATAGCCGTCGCCAGATATCCGAGCGTGAAGCCCTGCTTGGCAAGCCAGCCTCCCACGAAGCCAGGGGCAAGGCCGGGGCGATCGGCGATGGACATGGCGATGTAGGCCGCAAGGATGGGCAGCATGAAGTCGAATGCCGTGCCACCGACCAGGTTGAAAAACGCCGCCAGCGGCGTGGAACTGCCGTATGCCGCCGTGCCCATGCCCTGCGTGTCGAGCAGGAAGGCGATGGCCTTGAGGATGCCGCCGCCCACGACGAACGGCAGCATGTGCGAAACGCCGTTCATCAGGTGCTTGTAGATGGTCGAGCCCATGCCCTCGGTCGCAGCGGACGCCGCCGGTGCGGACGCGCCGCCCTCGGCATGGCAGATGGGCGCCTCACCGTTCATGATGATGTTGATGAGGCGCTCGGCATCGTTGATGCCTGCGGACACGTTGGTGGAGTACAGCGGCTTGCCGTTGAAGCGACTGAGCTCGATACCCTTGTCGGCTGCGATGATGATGCCGCGGCAGGCGGCGATCTCCTCGGCGGTGAGCGCGTTCTTAGTGCCCACGGAGCCCTGGGTCTCGACCTTGATGGTCACGCCCATCTGCTCGGCGACCTTCTCGAGGTTCTCGGCGGCCATGTAGGTGTGCGCAATGCCCGTGGGGCACGCGGTGATGGCGAGCACCTGCGGCAGGGCCGAATCGGCGGCAGGCGCGGCAGCGGCTGCGGCAGCCTCGCGAGCGGCCTTGGCCTCGGCGGCCTTCCTCTCCTTCTCCGCCTGCTCGGCGTCGTGCGCGGCTTCGGCGTCGTCGATCACCTTGAGGAACTCGTCGACCGTCTTGGCGGCGCGCAGAGCGGCCCCGAAGTCCTCGTGCATGAGCAGCATCGAGAGTTTGGCGAGCACCTCGAGGTGCACGTTGGCCTGCCCCTCGGGCGCGGCGATCATGAAGATGAGGTCGGAGGGCTTGCCATCGGGTGCATTCCAGTCCACGCCCGCGGGCACGGTGATCGCCGCAAGACCCGGACGCACGACGGCGTCGGTCTTCGCGTGCGGGATGGCGACGCCGTCGCCCACCGCGGTACTGAACTGCGCCTCGCGGTCGAGCACCGCCTGACGGTACTTGTCGCGGTCGTTGATGTTGCCGCTCGCATCGTGCAGATCGACCAGCACATCGATGGCCTCGGCCTGCGTTGCCGCCTCGACCCCCAGTTTCACCCCGCTTTTACTGAACAACTCGGTGATTTTCATGGTGCTAACCCCCTTCCCCGGCATAAGCCGGTCCAACCGCCGCGATCCGACGGATTGTCAACGTATCGATTGAAACGAGCGCGACATGTCGCGCAAATGGGTGATGCGTTATCGGCCGATTGCCGCCAGAAGCTCCTCGACCTGATCGCGCTCGGCCAGGCCCAGCGAGAACGCGCTGGCCGACCCCGTGCACACGCCCATGCGGAACGCCTGCTCGTAGCTGCCGTCGCTTTCCAGGTAGCCGGCGATGAAGCCCGCCACCATCGAATCGCCCGCGCCGACCGAGTTCACCACGGTGCCCTTGGGCGAGGGGCTCTCGATTACGTCTCCGTTCTCGGCGACGAGCACAGCGCCCTCCCCCGCCATGGAGACGAGCACGTTGCGCGCGCCGAGTTCCTGCAGCTTTTTGGCGTACGGGACCACATCCTTCCGCGCTTTCAGCTCGACGCCGAAAATCTCGCCCAGCTCATGGTTGTTGGGCTTGATGAGGAACGGATGGAACGCCAGCACGTTCATCAGCAGGTCGCGCGTGGCATCGACGACGATGCGGATACCGCGGCCCTCGAGACGCTCCATGATGCGCTCGTAGATGTCGCCGGGTAGAACCGCCGGCACGCTGCCGGAAATGACCAGGATGTCATCGGAAGTCAGAGCGTCGAGCTTCATGTAGAGTGCTTCGATATCCGACGGGGCGATGTCGGGGCCAATGCCGTTGATCTCGGTCTCCTCAGTCGACTTGACCTTGACGTTGATGCGGCTCATACCATGGCTGACCTCGATGAAGTCGGTGTCGACCCCCTGCAGCTGAAGCCTGCGCGCGATCTCGTCGCCGGTGAATCCGGCGAGAAAGCCGAGCGCGCAGCTCGGATGCCCCAGGTTCTTCAGAACGATGGAGACGTTGACGCCCTTGCCGCCCGCCATGACGGCCTCGGTGGCCACACGGTTGACCGCGCCGAGCGTCAGATTGTCGACGCCCACGACGTAGTCGAGGCAGGGATTGAATGTCACGGTGTAGATCATGGGGCAGCTCCTTCAGATGGAACGGATTCCGCTGGCAGATTACTCGGTGGTAGACGCCACGATGATGTTCGTGTATTCCTCGAGGTCGGACGGCAGTGCATCGGTCACGACGGTCGCGTCGTCGAAATCGGCGAACGTGACTGGCGAGACCATGGAGAACTTACTGGAATCGCACAGCACGTATGGGCGAAGCGTCTGGGCAAGAGCGGTCGACTTGACGAGCGCCTCCCCGGTCTCGGGCGTGGTAAAGCCCTCGTCCGGCGTCGCGCCGTTGGCACCGAAGAACCCGACGGTGAAGTGATAGCGCCGCAGAGTCTCCACCGTCTGCTCGCCCACCAGCGCCTCGGTAACGGGCTTGAGCTCGCCTGCGGGCACAAGCACCCGACAGCCGCGGGTCAGCAGGGTATGGGCGACCGAGATGGAGTTGGTGAAGTAGGTGGCGCGCGTCTCGGTGATGAAGTCGACGAGACGCTCGGTCGTGGAGCCGGCGTCGATGTAGACGAAGTCGTCAGGCCCGATGAACGCGGCGGCGAAACGGGCGATGGCCGTCTTCTCCTCCAGATGGACGCTGTACTTCTCGTAGACGGTCTGATCGGCGGAGACGACCGTGCGGTTGACCGCCGTGGCGCCGCCGTGAACCTTCACGATGCGGCCCAGCTGCGCCAGACGCGTCAGGTCGCGGCGAATGGTGGACTCGGAGGCATCCAGCAGCTGCATGAGGTCGGTCGCGGTGATCGAGCCGTGTTCGTTGACCAAGGCGACGATCTTCTCAAGGCGGTCTTCTGCAAGCATCTGCGCTCCTTTCGTCGTATCCTTTGGATGGAATCTGTCAAAACCATCCAAAATCATTCTAATTCGTCCACAACGAGAGAATAGCACCAGAATCGGTCACATTCGGTCATTATCGCCCATCATGGGTAAATGGTCGATCTGCACCGGTGAGCGGTATTGCCCGTTTTTGATTGATTATGACTTGGCGCGCGACAACATGGGAGCGACAAGCTTGTACCTGTCAGCAACTTGACGCTATACCCGCCAGACGTGACATGAGGCCAGGCGTTTTTCACGCCCTCGACCTCATGTCATGCCATGATGTATTCGTAGATCTTTCGCGCCGTCTCTCGGCTCACCTTTGCATCATCGCCGCCATGAAGATACGCATATACGTTCCCTTTGTTCAAGCCGAGATCTTTGCAGACGCGGTAGCAAGTGATGCCCTTTCGCTCCATGGCTTCGACGGACTTCCGTCGTATGAGCCCGTTGACCCTGCGGTCGGCGTCGACGGCACGCTTCCGTGCTTGATACGCGCGCCACACATTTTGATATCGCCGCGGCATCGCCCCGTTTTCGAGAGCATCCTCGAGCGACCCGCCGGCAGCTTCCAGCGTCTCGCATGCCGAATCGTACTCGATCGAAAGCGAGGAACCACTCACAAGGCTCCTCAGATAATCCGCCTTCCCGCGCTCGAGGGCAAGCAAAAGGAGCGGCTCAGCAACACGCGGGGCATCGGTCAGCGCGAAATGCGCAAGCTTCTTGAGGTTTTCCGTTTTCTGTTCAACAAGCTCCTGACAATACAGCTTAAGAAACCCCCTGAACGTAAGATTCATATCACTCACCTCCGTGCTCGCCACGTTCGCGCATACTGCCGATAGGTCGCAACCATCTCGAGATATCGTCGCTCGGATAGGCACGATGCCTTTGCTTCGTGATCGTCGAAAACCAAGTGCTCCAACATATCCCAATCAATCTGTTGCAAAAACGACGGGTTGGTAAGATCGGCAATGTCGTTCGGCCTCCATGCATAGAGCTTCATGACGGCCAGGTCTTCGAGCGACGGGACGTAGTATCCGATTGCCCTTGTTACGATATCGAGAGCTACGAGGCGATCCTCATAGTTATAGGGAATCGCATCGCAAAACGCCGCAATGTCACCGTTGAGCTCCGGGTAATTCCGAATAATCCCTTTTAGCCGCGAGTCAGCATTCAGAATGTCGACATCATGCGTGACCGGTCGGTTTGTCACCTCGTGAAGAATAAACGCGCTGCCACCCGCAATCACAAGAGGCATCTTTTCTTCCGAGGCGCCGAGCGCGAAATATGCCTCTTCGTCGAGATCGGTCAGTAGCTCTTTAAGACGCGTGCTGTTTAGGCCCCACATCGTCGCCCTCCTAGTATTATTCTTGTTCAATAATACTATAGTCTGAACCATCCAGCGAAGACAGGCCGCACGTTAAATGAGACCAAATGCGGTATCGCCTCTCCTGCGTGTAAAAACATCCGACCCGATTTCGCGCTTGGCGGCCGAGCGGGTACCATCTTCGGTAAGTGCACGCGCCGTCGCGAAGGAGCGGATGTCCTATGAGCCTGTGGCCCGATCTTGCCAAGCTGAAGTCCTGCACGTGGGTAGACCTCACCCATCCCCTCACCGATGACAGCCCGTACTGGGCGGGCATCCCGGAGGGCTCGGTCGAGCTGTGCCGCACGGTGTTCGACTACGAGGAGGAGATGCTCTCCTGCCGCATCCAAACCTACAAGTTCCCGGGACAGTTCGGCACGCACGTCGACTTCCCCAGCCACTTCACCCCGGGTGCTGTCGGCTCCGAAGCCTATGGCGTAGCCGACATGGCCATGCCGCTTTGCGTGATCGACCTCACGCCCAAGATCGCCGCACAGGGCCCTGACGTCGCCATCACGGTCGAGGATATCGAGGCATGGGAGGCCGAGCACGGGCGCATCCCCGAGGGCGCGTTCGTGGCGCTGCGCACCGATTGGTATCTGCGCTGGCCGGATAACGACCCGCTCAACAACTTCGACGAGGACGGCGGCGAGCATTGCCCCGGCTGGTCGATGCCCGCGCTGCAGTTCCTGTACGAGGAGCGCGGTATCGCCATGAACGGCCATGAGACCTTCGACACCGACGCATCCTACCTGGCGGTCGAAGCTGACGACCTGGCATGCGAGCGCTGGGTGCTCGACCACGGCCACCTGCAGGTGGAGCTCATGGCAAACCTCGATCGGGTTCCCGAGACGGGCGCCATCGTGTTCGTGAGCTGGCCGCATATCGAGGCGGCAACCGGCCTTCCGGCACGCGTGGCGGCGGTCTTCGAGCAGTAACGCCGACGAGCGCATGTAAACGTGCCCTCGGGATTCTCTTGCACCGGCGCGGGTTATTCCTGCGTCGGCGAGAGAGAATCCCGAGGGCGTTATTGCATGGCATTGCGCTATCCTTGTGACCTGTCTGCAGGCATTCGGTCGCAAGGAGGCGGCTCATGGCGCATAGGGGCACCAAGACGGCCGCGTTTCGCGCGGCGGCGCCGCTGTCCCTTCCCATCATGGCGGGCTTCGTATTCCTCGGCATCACCTGCGGCATGTACTCGAGCTCGCTCGGGCTGCCCTGGTGGATGCCCACGCTCATGTCTATCGCCATCTTCGGAGGCTCGGCGGAATTCATCGTCGCCTCCATGCTCCCCGGCGCGTTCGACCCACTCACCACGTTTGTCGTCGTCCTCGTCGTGCAGGCGCGGCATCTGTTCTACGGTCTGTCCATGCTGGAACCCTTCCGTGACATGGGAAAGAAGAAGCCCTACCTCATCTACGCCATGTGCGACGAGTCGTTTTCCATCAACTACTCCGCGCATGTGCCCGCAGGCGTCGATCGCGGCTGGTTTATGGTCTTCGTGAGCCTGCTCAACCAGTCATCCTGGGTTGTCGGCTGCACGCTCGGCGGCATCTTCGGCAGCATGATTCCCTTGGCCGTGGAGGGCATATCCTTTGCCATGACGGCGCTGTTCGTCGTCATCTTCCTCGATCAGTGGCTGAACGAGCCCAGCCACGCGAGCTCGATCACCGGCCTTGTCGCTTCCGCCGCGGCGCTGGCGCTGTTCGGCGCGGACGGCTTCCTGATTCCCGCCATGATCGCCATCCTCGCAGTCGTCACAGCGCTGCGGTCGCGCCTGCAGCCGGTATACGGCGCCCGTGAGGAGGATGAGGAAGCATGACGCTCATCCAGCAGATTGCCACCGTTTTGATTGCAGGCGCGGCGACGGTCCTCACGCGCTTTTTGCCTTTTGCCGCCTTCCGCAAGGGGGCGCCTGCCTATATTCGGTACCTGGGCAGCATGCTGCCGGGGGCGGTCTTCGGACTCCTCGTGATCTATTGCGTGAAAGACATCGACGTGATGACGGGAGCCCATGGCGCGCCCGAAGCCCTCGGCATCCTTGCCACCGCGGCGGTGTATCTTTGGCGCCGCGACATGCTCTGGGCCATTCTTGCCGGAACCCTCTCCTACATGGCCCTTGTGAACCTCGTATTCTGACGGGAAGCCTTTTGCCTAGCAGCGCCCGAAAACGATGACGGAAAACATGCCGAGCACTTTATCTAGCTAAAGTACCCAACCTGAAGAGCCTCTCGTTTTACGAGGTCAGAAGGATAATCGTGCTGAATATGAAGGCACTGTGGACGAGCGCCTAGAGCGTCTCGGGGCGATTTTTCCTTGCACGCACACCGTCCTGCCAGCGCTTGTCGGAGCACGGTCGGACAGGTCGAGGTGGACGGAAAGAACGCGGGTCTAGGATATGCGACACGACGGCGCGCCTGCAGGTCCGATGGATCGGGCGGCATCGCCGCGAACGTATCGCCATCGTCCACGGGAGGAACCTATGGCCCTGTATCTGCCGCGC